>JAAZMA010000218.1 GCA_012799055.1 Tissierellia bacterium | reverse complement strand
TGAGGAAAAGGACTTAGTGGAAATAGTAGATATGGCAAATAGAACTGTAATGGTTCCCAAGAAGGTAGAGAAAATATTATCCACAGGACCAGTGGGTACTATTCTCATTTATTCAATAAATCCAGATAAAATGGTGGGCTGGAATTATGAATTAAGGGAAGGGGAAAAGCAATATATAAACGAAAAGTATCACAATTTACCTAATTTAGGTGGAGCTGGGAAAGAGCCGTTAAATTTAGAGGAAGTACTAAAGGTAGACCCTGATGTATTAATTACTATGGGAAAAATTGACGACACAAGTATATCTGAAACAGATGAATTACAAACAAAAATAGACAAACCTATAATTATGCTAGATTCAGATATAGAAAAATTAGATGGAAGTTATGAACTTTTAGGGAAAATAATGGGGGAAGAAAAAAAGGCCAAGGAATTAGGGAAGTATTGTAGAGATACATTGGAAGATATAGAAAAGAACTCCAAAAAAATCACTGAAGATATGAAAGTAGGCATATATTATGCAGAAGGACCTGCTGGTTTACAAACAGAACCTTCAAATTCTTGGCATGGTGAGGTAATAGACATGATAGGAGGTAGAAATGTAGCAAAGGTAGAAATTAATGAAGACACTGGGAAATCAGAAGTATCTATGGAACAATTGCTAAAATGGGATCCAGAAATAATAATATCCTGGGATGATGAAAGAGGAGGATATTATTCTGGAATATTAGAAGACCCAGCTTGGAAAGATATTAAGGCAGTTAAAAATGGGGAAGTATATGAAATACCCAATAGACCCTTCAATTGGTTTGACAGACCTCCATCTGTAAATAGAGTATTAGGTCTAAGATGGATTGGAAATTTATTATATCCAGAAATTTATGATTATAATATGAGGGAAGAAGTAAAAGAATTTTATAGTAAATTTTATCATTATGAATTAACAGAAGAAGAAATAGACGATTTGCTTAAAAATACAGTAAGACAATGATAATCCTCGATTATCTCTTCTTGTTTAATTACATTTTACTTGGGTAAATTTTAATTATAGGATAAATTTGTGAAATTTCAATTTGTATATATTCTACAAAGGAAAACCTTTACTCTATATTTAATAATATAAGGTAGAGTATTATTTAAATAAATAAAAGGGGAGGTAAAATAATGAATTTTAAAAACAAACGAATACTTAGTCTATTTTTATCTTTGGCACTAGTATTTGGTATATTCTTAACACCAATGGGGACATATGCTGAAGAGACCGAGGTTGTAGAATTAACAATTGTGCATACTAATGATGTGCACAGTAGGGTTGAAGGAGATGGAGATAAGCTGATTGGATATGGAAGATTGGCAACAAAGATTAAGGAATTAAAAGCAGAAAATCCAAATGTACTAATATTAGATGCTGGAGATACAATCCATGGTTTGCCAATAGCTACAATTTCTAAAGGAGAATCTATTATAGACCTTATGAATAAAATTGGCTACGATGCAATGGTACCAGGAAATCACGATTTTAACTATGGCTATGATAGATTATTGGAACTAAAGGATATGGCAGAGTTTCCAATTTTAGCAGCTAATGTGGTTAAAAAAGATGGAACAAGGGACTTAGGGGAATATGTAATTAAAGAAGTAGATGGACTAAAAATAGGTATTTTTGGGCTTGCAACTCCAGAAACTAAGGAGAAATCTAATCCCAAAAATACTGAGGGGGTAAATTTTGAGGATCCAGTTAAAATCGCAGAAGAAATGGTTAAAAAACTACAAGCTGAAAATGTCAATATGATTATTGCTTTGGTTCACTTAGGAATAGATGAAGAAAGTGATGTTAAATCTAGTGACATAGCTGAAGTAGAAGGAATAGATTTAATAGTAGATGGACACAGTCATTCTAAATTAGATGAAGGCGAAGTAATAGGAGATACTTTATTGGTTCAAACAGGAAATTATTTGGAAAATATAGGTGTAGTAGAGATTGAATTTAACAATGGTGAATTAGTTAATAAAACGGCAAAATTGATTGAATTTGAAGAAGCTAAAGAACTAGAAGAAGATAAAGATGTAAAAAACACAATTGAAGAATTAGAAGAAAAAAATAAAGAAATTACATCGGTTGTTGTAGGTAAAACCAAGACTAAATTAGTGGGGGAAAGAGAAGTAGTAAGAACTGGAGAATCTAATCTTGGAAATTTAGCTACAGATGCCATGCTAAAGATAACTGGTGCTGATGTGGCTCTTACTAATGGTGGGGGAATTAGGGCATCTATTGAGCCAGGAGAAATAACTATGGGAGATGTAATAGAAGTTTTCCCATTTGGTAATTATATAGTAGTTAAAGAGGTAAAAGGTATAAATATTAAAAATGCATTAGAACATGGTGCAAAATCTTATCCAGAAGTAGCTGGAGGATTCCCCCATGTGGCAGGAATGACATATAAAATAGATACTTCTAAGGAAGTAGGTAATAGAATAGTAGATATAATGGTAAATGGAGAACCCATAGACTTAGACAAAACTTATACTCTTGCTACAAATGATTTTATGGCAGCAGGTGGAGATGGATATGAAATGCTTGCTGATGG
>JAAZMA010000194.1 GCA_012799055.1 Tissierellia bacterium | reverse complement strand
GTTGCCAATTGACAATTTATAATGGGCTATGCACATAAGTCTGGCAACCAAATAATACTTTTGATTTTTAAGCAGCCCTTAATTTTTTCACCTATAGCCTAAAATGATAAACCAAGTCTCATGTAAGAGCAGTGAAAGGCAGTGCTAGGTAGTGCTGGAAAAATCTAGTTTGCAATTTTATGTCTTGCCAATAAGTTAGTGATTAGCCCTACCTGGCACTCCCAAATATGTCCCAATGGACGGAAATTAAAGTTGGTGCCAGATACAAATATTTTTACTTCTATATCTTGCCAATAAGTTAGTAAGTTAGTGCCAGGTTCAGATATTTACCAGGTTCAGATATTTACCCTAGTTAGTCCCTGGCACCAACATTAAATGGTCAATTTTTTAAAGATTTTCTATATTCACTTTCTGCACTGAGGCTATTTCTTTTCTAAGTATATTGCCACCTATTCTTTTAAATTTTTCTGGATCATCTGATACGAAAAAGTCAGCTTTGCCTCCGTCTAATTTATCTGATAGTAAATTTAATTCTTTTAGCATTATTTTAGTGG
This sequence comes from Tissierellia bacterium, assembly GCA_012799055.1. Lineage (GTDB taxonomy): Bacteria > Bacillota > Clostridia > Tissierellales > Tepidimicrobiaceae > JAAZMA01. Next base: position 8,392 of record JAAZMA010000194.1, on the reverse strand, counting down.
CCTTTGCAGTTTCATAGGCAGGATTTACTAGGGTTACTTTATTTTCAAATACTTTATTAATAGTATATCTAAGGGCTGGATAATGGGTACAGCCTAATACTAGGGAATCTATATTGTGTTCCTTTAATTCTAATAAATATTTTTGTGCAGTTATATAGGCTACATCAGAGTTTTCCCAACCTTCTTCTACTATGGGTACAAATAATGGACAAGCTATGCCTATAATTTCTGCTGATGGTAACATTCTTCTGATTTTCCTTTGATATGTTCCAGAGTTTATGGTTCCTTCTGTGCCTATTACTCCAATGGTGGAGTTTTTAGTTGTGGCTACTGCAGCCTTAGAGCCTGGTTCTATTACTCCTATAATTGGTATGTCAAATACTTTTTGTGCTTCTTCCATGGCTAGTGCCGAAGCAGTATTACAGGCCACTACTATTAATTTTATATTTTTAGACATTAAAAATCTTACAGATTGAAAAAAATATTTGATTACAGTTTCTTTAGATCTAGTTCCATAGGGAATTCGAGCAGTGTCTCCAAAATACACTATATCTTCTCCTGGTAATTGTTCTACAACTTCTTTTAGTACAGTTAAGCCTCCAATTCCTGAATCAAATACTCCTATTGGTCTATTGTTCATAAAAATTCCCCCCTCTATTATATTTTATAATATTAGGGGGAATTTACAACTATTTTTTTATTCTGATTAATTTTAGCCTGATGCACCAGGGACAGTTACCCTTGCATCAGGATGCACCAGGGACAGTTATTCTTGTGATGCACTGGGGACAGTTACCCTTGCATCGGGGACAGTTACCCTTGCATTAAAATGTTAATGTACCATTTTCATCTTTGCACCAGGGACAGTTATTCTTGCATTTGTGGATGCACGATGCACCAGGGACAGTTACTCTTGCATCAGTGATGCACTGGAATTTGCACCAGGGACAGTTATCCTTGCATCAGTGATGCATCGGGGACAGTTATTCTTGCATTAAAATGTTAATGTACCATTTTCATCTTTAATTATTTGTAGTATTTGTTCTTCTGTTCCATCTAGGGCATTTATATATACTATAAAATCTCCATTGTCGTATTTTCCTTTAAATTCATAACATAGTATTTCATCTTTTCCCTTGGGGATTAAGGCAAGTCTTGTGGAGTTTATATTAAAATCTACTTTTACTTCGTCTCTAGCTTCTTGTTCTGTTATTTCTGGAGTTTTAATATTTCTAGCCTGATGGTTTAAATAATAGCTTGAGGCGTCAAAGCCAACTACTTCACCATTGTCTAATGCTACTTTTACTTTTACTAAATCTGGATACACAACTACATTATTTTCTTTATATACAAAATTAAATAATATGGTTCCATCTTGGCTTAAATAATAATTAGGCTCCATACTATCAAAACCTTTTTCCTTAAGGAATTTTAAGGCTTTTTCTTGGGCTTCCTTTATGGTCATTTTTCCCTTTGGTACTGGTCTAGAATTGGCCATCCACAGTACTTTGCCACCTTTTCTAGATACTCCCATATATATAGCCAATTCTTTGGAAGTATTTTTAGGTCTAATATTGAAAGTATAGGAAGGTATTCTCATACTAGAGGCATGGTCTCCTTCTTCAAAGGAGGTGATTTCCTGCACTTTGTCTTTTCCTATAAAATCCATGGCAATTTTTTCTGCTTCTTTTTTTGATACATCACTTCCTTGTAATCCTACTGGCTTTTTATTTATCATCTGGTCTGAGAAGGGTCCATCATATATTAGTTCTGGAGATTTAGCCATGTTTTTTTCTATATTTGCAATACTTGTTTGAAATACTTTTTCATTCCCTTCTCTTATATTTTTACTTTGGCTTTTATTCAGACTACCCATGAGAAAGTTTTTATCTGCTAATTGGGATTGAAGTTTGGCTAATTCAGTATTAAAACTAGCTGAGTTTTTTTGCAAATTTCCCAATTCATCTTTTTGTTGCTTAGTTAAAGATTCTCCCTTTAAATGAGTTTGTATTAAATGAAAACTATAATCTGCAGCTTGATTTAAAAACTTTTCTGTTTTGGCTGTTTCTGCATGGGTTATGGGCATTTGTCCCAATTTATCTTGAGCAAAATAGGCTTCATTCATTATTTGGGAAAGTAGTAAAACATTTTGATCTCTAGATTTAGAAAGCATTGCCTTTGATAAATTTACCTGGACATTTTCCACATGTTTTTTTACATCAAAAAATAGTCTTTGATAGTGATTTTCCAATGCTACTCCCAATTCATTTTTCGTAGTGTATTCATTATAGCCCCAAACCAATGCTAGAATTAATGCTATTCCCAATATGGTAGGTGCTATCCAAGATTTTCTATTTTCCACTTTTTCACCTCCTATAGTCCAAACCAGTGTTTCCCTATTTTTAGTGTAACTCTTCTAGACCAAATCCACTTACTAGTGGCAGTGGCTGGATTCCAATAGTATAAACTTCCATAGGTAGGGTCCCAACCATTTAGGGCATCCCTAGCAGCTTTTATGGAATCTTTGCCTGGTGTTAGATTAATCTGTCCATCAGCTACTGCTGTAAAGGCTAGAGGCTGATATATAACTCCTGCTATGGTATTGGGAAATTTTGGACTCCTAGTTCTATTTAATATTACTGCACCTACGGCAACTTTCCCTATATAGGGTTCTCCCCTAGCTTCTCCATGGATAGCTCTAGCAAGTAAATACTCATCTCCCCTTCTACTAATTCCTTGGGCTGCTGCTGGTGCATAGGTACCTTTTAAGGTAATACCCAATGCTGCTGCTGTTTCTGGACCTACTATTCCATCTACTCTTAGGCCATGTTTTGCTTGAAATCTTCTTACTGCCCTGTAGGTTTCAGCCCCATATATTCCATCTACTGCTCCAATTAAATATTTCCATTTTACCAATTGCCATTGAACATTTTTTACATCCTGCCCCTGAGTTCCCCAATAGAGAATCTGAGGAGCAAACATATTATATCTACTGGTGGTTTCCCCAAATTTGTCTTTTGGTTCATAAAACAAAAGTATAGATAGAAAAACTAAAACAAATATCATAGTTATTATGGTAAATTTTTTCAATAACTTGCCTCCTTTCATACTTGTTAGTTTCTATATTTTTTGTAAAAATACAAAAATTTATGCAAATAAAATGAAAAAAGATGACACAAAGTGTCATCTAAATTCACACACAATTTTATACAAAAAATCTTTAATCAAAACATTGATTAAGCTAATATACTAATTGGCAATTGTAAACTGTAAATTGAATAAAGTCAGTAATAAGTTAGCATATTGGTCCTATGGAACATTTCCAAATTATGGTTCCACTTTGTTAGGGGGAAATGGAAGTTGGTGCTGTGGTGCAATCACAAATTATGACTCTACTTCGTTAGGGGGAAATAGAGGTTGGTGCCAAGTTGGGATATTTAAATTGGTAAATGTCCCCAATAAGTTAGTAAGTTAGTGCCAGGTTCAGATATTTGTTTGCCTTTGCCAATATTTGCGTTTTTAATTCTTGGCAAATATTTGGGCGAAATATATTTTTGTTTTTTCTAGGATTTCTACTATTTTAGATTTTAGTACTATATTTGGTTCTTTATTAGAAAGGAGAATTTCTATTTCTTCTTCTGTTAGTATTTCTTCTAAATCTTTTTCTACTGAAGTGGTATTACTATGGTTTATATCTACAAAGCATAAGGGTGGGAACATAACACACCACCAATTTTTACCTTTACCTTCCCCTACAGTAACTATTAGACTTTCGTATTCCCCAGCAGGGAAAGTAATATTTCCATATTTTCTTGTGGGAAATTTTTTATTTCCCAGGGAAATATTTATATTATAATCTTTTCCTTCTTCTAATATAATATTTTCTGCTATGGTTTGAATATTTTCTAAATTATTCTCTATAATATTTCTAGTTTCTCCAATGGATTTACTCTCTTTAAATTTCCCCCCAATTTCCTTTAAAACTGTATCTCTAATTTTAAGTTTAATTATTTGATCTTCCTCATTATCACTATTGGCTCTTATATGGAATCTAATAATATTTTCTTTAAAACCATTGGTATTTTTAGTTTCCATATAGGGATGTATTAAATAAATAAATGTAATTATAAATAAGGACAAAACAAGTATTGTTTTTTTATATTTCATTTTTATTCCTCCATTTTTTACTTTTACTATTAATAATAATTATTTCCTGCAATTGTTTTTTTATACATTATAATTAAGATGTTTTGAACTCCCTTGTGGCTTTATATTTTTTTAGAAAAAGATTGTTTTTTGAAAATTAAAAGTTTTCACTAAAAGTGTTGAATTAGTCATATTTTTAATCTATACTGTAATTAAATGTGATTTTGGGAAAAGAGATAGGGGTGATAAAATGCTTAATATATTTAAGAAAAAGTCAAATTCTCAAGATAATAAGCTAGAAGAATCTATGGATATACTAAAGCCTAAAGAAGATTTTATTAAAAAATCTCAAACTAATTTAATTATACAAAATGAAGAAAATCTATTACATAATTTAGATATTAAAATAGAGGATTCTGCTAATCAAGTAGAAAATTTGATTAATGCCATAGACTCCATTGCCAGTAGGGTGGATGAACAAATGAAACATATTTATTCTGTAGTAGAAGAAATAGGACAATATTCAGCTATGGCAGAGGAGCTTCATGCAAGTTCCAGTGATACTTATAGAACTGCAAATGAAACTTTAAATGTGGTGGATAATGGTAGGAAGGCTGTTTACAACACTATTGAATCCATGAACCAAATAAATAATTCCATGTCCAATGTAATTAGTGAAATAAACTTTTTAAAGGAAAGTGTGGTTCAAATAGAGGATGTGCTAAATATTATAAGAGATATAGCCAAGCAAACTAATTTATTAGCTTTAAATGCTAATATAGAAGCAGCTAGGGCAGGGGATGCAGGTCGAGGCTTTGCAGTTGTAGCTAATGAGGTGAAAAATTTAGCAGATAAAAGTGCCCAATCTGCAAATCATATATCAGATATTATTAAAGGTATTCAAAACAATGTAAATACAACTATAGCTGCAATTGAAAATAGTAGTGTTAAAGTAGATGAAGGCTATACTGTAGCCCAAGAATCTAATACTGCTTTTGAAAAAATTGAAAAGTCTATTAAAGATATGATTCAATTAATTAGCGAAATAACCGAAGCTATATCTTTACAAACTAGTAGTCTTGAATCCATAGTTATTTCTACAGATGAAATGGAGCGCTCTTCTGAAAAAGCTATGTCCATGGTGGAAAGTGCCATGATGAATACCCAGTTTACAAAGTCGACACTAAATGAGCTAAATCAAGTAAGTAAGCTATTAAATGAAATCACTAAAAAATTACTAAGTCAACAAGAAGTATTTGAGGAAAAAGAAAATATTGTTTTAAAACTACCTCTTTCCTCTCCACTACAAACTTTAGACCCAGCTATGACAAATGTTATGGAAAGTTTAAGATTTTTAAACAATATTCACACAGGATTATTAACTCTTAGTGATACAGGGGATGTACTGCCTTCCATAGCTAAAAACTGGTATGTAGAGGATGACAATCTTACTTGGATATTTAATTTAAGGCAAGATGCTACTTTTCATAATGGTAAAAGGATTACAGCTTATGATGTGAAATATTCTCTAGAAAGATTACTTTCCCCTAAATTAAACTCGCCTAATACTTGGTTTATAGACTATATAGATGGGGCTAAGGAATTTATGGAAGGGTCAGAAAAAGAAGTTAGGGGAATTAAGGTATTAGACGATTATAGAATATCCATTAAGCTTGAAGCTCCCTTTAGTGGATTTGTTTTATTATTATCCCATGGTTGTTGTGCCATAATGGATTCAGAGGAACTTAAAAGGGGAAATTTTGTAGGATGTGGCCCCTATGTATTAGATACTTATAAGGATAATGAGTATAAATTAGTAGCCTATGACAATTATCTTGGAGGCAAGGCTTATTGTGATGTAGTTGATGTTAAAATTGGAGATGAAAATGCTTTAGATAATTTTATTAAGGGAGAGTATGATTTTTTCATAATCCAAAACAAAAAGGAATATGAAACCATTAAATCTGAAAAATTAGCCCAGAATATTAAGTATATTGATTTAGTGGCAAGTTTTTATATAGGCTTTAAATTAAAAAATACTAGCTCCCCATATACTCAAAAGAAAATAAGACAAGCCATAAACCATGCTATAAATAAAAAGAGAATAATAGATGAAATATTTGGTGGTTTAGCTGTAGAGGCTAAATGTATAATACCATCTAAATTAGTGCCAGATTATCATATTGAAGGTTATGAGTACAATCCTCAAAAGGCAAAAAGGATAATTCAAGAGGAAAAGGTAAATCTAAATAGGCCATTGGTAATCCTTTCTGGTGAAAAACCTCATCCTATTTTAAAATTAGTAGAGGAGGATTTAAAGGCCATAGGGATTAATTGTAAATACCAAAAGGTTTCTAGGGAAAAACTTTTAAGGGCAAATGAACTTCAAGAAGGATTTGATATTTATTTTTCAGGTTGGTATGCAGATACCCTTGACCCTTCAGCTTTTATTAAACCTTTATTTTTTCCTGGTAATCAAACTAATCTAAGTGCCTATGAAAACCCAAAGGTAGTAGAATTAGTGGAAAATGCTACTCAAATGGCAAATCCTAAGAAAAGGGAAGAATTGTATATGGAAGTTCAAAGGATATTGTTTGAAGATGCTCCCAATATTCCCTTACTTCACCCTCAAAATGCCTTATGTACTAAAACTAATGTAAACAATGTGAATTTGTCTTCTTTGGCCATGGTTAAATACGATAATATTATTAAATTTAAATAGGGCTGCAAAATTTTATCTAAGAATGATTATCTAGGAATGTATATTAAATATGACGAAGTCTTAAAATGTAAGGGACTCTAGAAGATTCCAACATAAAGGAACCACTATTTTAAGACTTCGTTTACAATTTGAACATTTCAAATATTATTTCTTAAACTGTTTCCATTGTTTTATTTTGTCAGTCCTGTTCTTCTAATATTTGCCTCTACTATTATATTAAATTTAATATCTGGGTAGATTTGGTCCCATTTTCCCTTTATTTTATTCCATTCCTTAGGATAATATTTACTTAAGTATTCACCTATGCCTACTAAATCTGCATTGTATTTTTCTTGACTTAAATTTATTGTATGTTCTATTTCTTTTTTTAATTGATTTTCTATTGCCCTTTCCATATCCACTAATACGGAGTTATTATATACATTAATATCTTTACTAATTATATAACCTTGCAAATATCCTTCTACTTTTAATTTAATATTTACATTTATATCTCCATCTATTGTTACACTTTTACTAGATTTATTATCTGTAATATTGTAGGATAATAGACCATCTTCATATTCTAAATCTATTAATTCTAGTTTTACTTTGTTTTTTATAAATGCCAAAGCTCTATTTTCTATTTCATTTAAATAGCCTATTAGTTTATAATCTTTAATTATGGCAGCTCCAGCTATAGTTACCCTATCTCCTATTTTGTCTACCTTTGGCAAAATAGCTACATTATTAAAGTCTAATTCCTTTATCATACCTGTTAAAGTTTGAGGGGTAAATCTAGCTGCTGATTTATTGTCAATTAATATATTGTAAATGGTTTCATCAGTAATAGGAACATGGCTAGCCTTTGAATCTAGAATATCTTTAGCTTTTCCTTCTGTAACTAAAATTTGAATCTTTTTATTAATTTTAGTATCCCTATTTAATTCATCTATTACTTGCCGGATTAATTTACTATCTTTTGCTAATTCATCTCCTATTATAAACACTTTTAAATGTTTATAATAAAAAGGAAATTCTTCTCGGGTACTAGATTTTCTACCTGCTTGAAATAGTGAACTACTGGCGGTTTCAATTGTAAACTTCTTTTTGTCTTCTGTGGCATTTTTACCAATTGCATTTATATTTGGATATACATAGGTAACTAAATATTTGTTCATACCATTAGCTTCATTTAAATCTACACCTATACTAGATACAAATAATCTTTGATTTATTTCTGCCATATCCCAACAAGCAGTTAGTAAAAGAGAAAATAGGATAATCAATATTAATAGAGCTTTTTTCATTGATTTTCTCTCCTTTTTTTTACTAATCCTAATACAAATAAAATAGTAGGTATAATCATTATGGATACTATGGAAATATAGTTAAATATTTTTACTAGGATTTTCTCAACCTGAACTAAGTTTTTAGGATATAGGCTTATTATGTATATAATAGGTATTATGGGAAGTATAAGGTATTGATGTTCCTTAGTATTTAGTATGTCCGATAAAACAACTCCTGAGAAATGAAGAAAAG
>JAAZMA010000133.1 GCA_012799055.1 Tissierellia bacterium | reverse complement strand
TGAGTAATTATAAAACCTAAAGTAGTTATGGTAGTAGCTGCTATTATGGCGCCTCTTAGGGCTTTTTTAACTCTATCATATTTTTCTGCTCCATAATTAAATCCTATAATAGGCTGAGCTCCGTGGTTGATGCCAAAAATAGGCATTAGTATTAACATTGTAATACTGTGGATTACTCCCATACTGGAAAGAGCCACATCTCCACCATAAGTATTTAGTGCATTGTTTAATATTGCCGTAACCATTGAAGCTGCCAATTGCATACTAAAAGGCGCAAAGCCTATGGATATTATACCTTTAATTATATCTTTTCTAAGTCTCATATTTTTTCTTTGTAATTTTAACATGGAACTTCTTTTGCCTATGCCAAGGAAATAGCTAATAACCCATATAGCAGAAACTGCCTGTGCAATTATAGTGGCTAGTGCTGCTCCTTTCATTCCCATATTAAATATAAATATAAATACATAGTCTAATACTATATTTAATATGGCACCAATTAACATTGTCCCCATGGCTACATTGGGATTTCCTTCGCCTCTAATAAAACTATTTATACCAAAGCCTAGAGCCTGGAAAGGTGCTCCTATTAAGATTATACTCATATAGGCTATGGAATAAGGTAATATACTATCACTGGCCCCAAATAGTTTTAACATAGGTTCAATAAATATTAATCCTAGTACACTTAAACTTATGGATATAATTAGTAGTAGTACAAAAGCATTTCCCAGTATTAATTCTGCTTCTTCTTTTTTGCCCTGACCCAATCTTATGGAAGATAGGGAATTGCCACCAATACCTACTAACATACTAAAGGCCATTAATATTAGAGACACTGGAGCACCTACAAAAATAGCACCTATGCCAATGCTTCCTACAGACTGGCCTATAAATATCCTATCTACTATATTATATAGGGCATTAACCAACATACCTACAATAGCAGGTATGGAAAATTTCAACAAAAGTTTTCCAATATCTTCTTCACCTAACATTTTAGATCTATCATCTTGAACATTCATTGACTATCCCTCACTTTTTCCATTATTTTTACTAAAGAACTTAGATTAGTACTAAATTTTATAATTTCTTCATCACTAAGAGGCTTTAGAGTATTTTCCAATTGTTTAATAAAATTTTCTTCTTGTTTATAATAATATGCCTCTCCTTCTTTAGTTAACTGTATCCAAGTTTTTCTTTTATCTTCTAAATCATTTTCTCTATATACTAGATTCATAGATTCCAATGCATCTATTAAACTAGTAATACTACCTTTTTCCATATCCATACATTTACCCAATATTGTAGGAGAAATCTTCTTTGAACGACCAATTATCATTATGGCTCTAACTTGATTTTTAGTACAATTATATCTATTATCTACTTCTCTTTTAAATACAGGGGTAAACAATCTATGAAATAAAGACATAAACTTAATTAAATCATATTTTATATTTTCAATTGCTTTATTCATAAAAACACCTCAATAAAAAAATAGTTAGAATTCTAATAATTAGAATTCTAACTATTTATTATACCTGAAATAAAACTAATGTCAAGGACTAATCAGTAAACATTTGAGTCCAATAAGTTGTGCCATTTATATTAACATATCCAACACCTATTTTCCCAAAGCTTGGATTAAGTATATTTGCCCTATGGCCTGAAGAATTCATCCATCCTCTAACTACAGATTCAGCACTTAAATATCCTTTTGCAATATTTTCTCCAGCAGTTCTATATTTTATACCAAAGGATTTCATCATACTAAAAGGATCTCCATAGGTAGGTGAATTGTGGCTAAAATAATTATTTTGAGCCATATCCTGGGATTTTGTTCTAGCAACTTTAGATAATTCTTCACTATAGTTAAGGGGAGCTAGTCCTTCTTTTTGTCTTTCTATATTAACAAGTCTAACTACTTCCATCTCAATAGAAGAATTTGCATTGTTTCCTATATTGTTATTGATTTCAGTATTATCCTTTATATTATCTTTATTTGTTTCTGTTTTTGTATTATCATTTTTTTGTTGGGAATCTTTAGGAGTTTCAGAGTCTTTTTTAGGAGTTTCAACATCTTTATTAGGTGTTTCTATTTTTTCCCAATAAAATGGACTAAATTGGGTAGACCAATTTCTATAGTAATTATTGTAATTATAGACATATACTGTTCTATTATATCTATTATAATTTGAGTAATTATTGTATCTTACATAGCTTTGGGCATGTCCTACAGATGTTGTAATTAACATGGCTATACCTAGTGAAACTAATAATTTTTTTATATTTTTTAACATTTTGTTTCCTCCTTGTATTTTAAATTTCGCCTATCCCCCTTTCAAGCTTTATTTTTTTAAAAGTATAACAAAAAGGTTACAAAAAAGAAACAATCACTATATGGAAGGAGTTCTAACAATTGACAATAAATATTGGTTAAATATTGGTGCCAGGCACTAACTTACTAACTTATTGTGGAATAATTTACCGAAGGAGACAAAAGAACTGTCTATGCTGTCTCATAGGTTTTGCGACAAGGAGTACCGTCCCTGTCTCAGATGTCTTAGAATTAAAAATAGGGTGGACACAGGCCACCCTATACTATTCTTATTTGATGATATACTTTTTTTCCTTTTCTAAGCATTAGTTTACCATTTTTAAAATCATCTAAATTAATTATTTTGTTTATATCCTCAACTTTTTCTTCATCTATACTAATTCCACCTTGCTGAATTAATCTTCTACCTTCTCCATTGGACTTTGTAAGGCCTACTTCTTTTAATAAATCTAGTATACCAAAACCTTCTTCAAAATCTGATTCTTCAAATTCAGTAAAGGGGATACTACCTTCTGCTTTTCCTCCTTGGAATAGGGCTTTAGCTGCATTTTGGGCTTTTTTAGCTTCCTCTTGGCCGTGGATTAATTTAGTTACTTCAAAGGCCAATATTTCTTTGGCTTTGTTGATTTCGGCTCCTTCTAATTTATTTAATTCTCTTATTTCCTCCATAGGTAGGAATGTAAGCAGTCTTAGGCATTGGTCCACATCTGCATCATCTACATTTCTCCAGTATTGATAAAATTCATATGGAGAAGTTTTTTCAGGATCTAACCAAAGTGCGCCTTTTGCTGTCTTGCCCATTTTTTCTCCTTCACTATTTGTAAGTAGTGTACAGGTCATAGCATATACTTGTTTGCTAGATTTTTTTCTTATTAGTTCCATACCAGCAATCATATTAGACCATTGATCGTCTCCACCTAATTGCATTTTACAATTATATTTTTCATTTAATACATAGAAATCATATCCTTGCATTAACATATAATTGAATTCCAAAAAGGATAGTCCTTTTTCTAGTCTTTGCTTAAAGCATTCTGCTGCTAGCATTCTATTTACTGAAAAATGTGCCCCTATATCTCTTAAAAACTCAATATAGTTTAAATCCAGCAACCAATCTGCATTATCCACCATTATAGCTTTGTCGTCACTAAAATCAATTAATCTAGATAATTGTTTTTTAATACTGGCCACATTGTGATCTATATCTTCTCTTGTAAGCATTTTTCTCATATCTGTTCTCCCAGATGGGTCTCCAACCATTGCAGTACCACCACCTACTAAGGCAATAGGTTTGTGGCCATGTTTTTGCATATGGGCCATAAACATCATAGCTATAAAATGGCCTACATGTAAACTATCTGCTGTTGGATCAAAGCCTATATAGAATGTTACACTTTCTTTGCCTAGTAATTCCCTTATTTCCTCCTCATGGGTAGTTTGTTTTATATATCCTCTTTCCATTAAAACATCAAAAACATTATCCATAAATATCCCTCCTAAAAATTTTCAATAAAAAAAGGTATTTTCTCCTAAAGGACGAGAAAATACCCGTGGTACCACCTTAATTTGCATAAAGCCTCTAATCGTTTAACGTACGATAATCGCAATGGTTTCCCATTGAGACTCTAGATTCGTAATTCACTTTATTATTAAGTTATAGCCTTTTCACCAAGGGGCTATTCTCTGTATTTAAACATAATAAAGCTACTATATCTGTCATAGTCTATATTATATTTTGAATATTATATTAGTATATTTGATAAAATTTGTCAAGAAAAAGAGGACTAATTTAGTCCTCTACCACTAATTCTTGTTTGTTTTCCCATAAACCGTGGATATTGCAATAGCTTGCAGCAAGTATTGTTCCTGATTTTTCTGCTTTAAATTTTAAAGTAACATTTGGCTCTGTAAATACATCGTATTCACCATGAGCTGCAAAATCATAAGTACCTATTTCAATAGGGAAATTTCCTCCTTCTGGGTGGAAATATACTTTAATCCAAGAAATATAATGTTCAAAAGTATTTGGATGAGCAATTTCTTCCCCAATGTTTACATTTACTTCTACAATTTCTCCTTTTTTAGCTGTTTTAGGAGCATTAATTACAGGAACATGTTTTTCCCCTTTCCAATCTCCACTTTGATATAATGAACTTAAGTTTTTCATAATTGTCCTCCTTTAATTAATATATTTTTCATACAATCTTGCACTTATATGTTTATATACCCAAATAGTTTTAATAATACACAAAAAAAGTATTAATAAAAAATTAATTTATAGTAAATTTTTAGATATAATAGAATTAGAGAAATTTAGAAAGGAAGGTATATATGGAAGAAATTCAGTTAATTGCTACCTCTACATTTGGTTTAGAAGCAGTAGTTAAAAGGGAATTATTAAATTTAGGATATGAGGAATTAGTAGTGGAAAATGGAAAAGTGCATTTTAAAGGTACGGAAAAAGATATTCCCATAGCTAATTTATGGTTACGTTCAGCAGATAGAGTACTATTAAAAATGGGAGAATTTAAGGCTACCTCCTTTGAAGAACTATTTGAAAAAACCAAAGCTCTTCCTTGGGATGAATGGATTACAGAGGATGGAGAATTTACCGTAGAAGGAAAATCAGTAGATTCTCAGCTTTTTAGTATTTCTGATTGTCAAGCCATAGTAAAAAAGGCTGTAGTTGAAAAGTTAAAAACAAAATACCATAGAGAATGGTTTCAAGAGACTGGTGCTAAATTTACTATAGAAGTCTCATTATTAAAAGATATAGCTACATTAACCATAGACACATCTGGTCCAGGATTACACAAAAGAGGCTATAGATTAGATAGTGTAGAAGCACCTTTAAAAGAAACTTTGGCTGCAGCATTAGTTCAGCTAAGCTATTGGAATAAAAACAGACTATTATTAGATCCATTTTGTGGTTCAGGCACCATTCCCATAGAAGCAGCTATGATTGGTAAAAATATGGCTCCAGGCTTAAATAGAAATTTTGCCTCAGAAGAATGGCCTAGAGTAAAAAGAGAATATTGGCATAATGTAAGACGAGAAGCTTGGGATCTTATGGATAGAGAGCCTAATTTAAATATTATAGCCAGTGATATAGATAAAGCTGCTATTAAAGCAGCTAAAGAAAATGCTGAAAATATTGGTTTAGAAGAAGATATTAAATTTATGGTAAAAGATATTAAGAATTTAAATATTAAAGATAAATATGGTGTTATAATAACTAATCCTCCCTATGGAGAAAGACTTGGGGAGAAAAAAGAAATAGATAAACTGTATAAAGATATGGGGGAAATCTTTAAGCCTTTAGATACTTATTCCATATATGTATTAACTTCTAATGAAGATTTTGAAAAACTTTATGGAAAATCTGCCAGTAGAAAAAGAAAATTATACAATGGAAGGATAAAAGTAGATTATTATCAATATTATGGGCCAAGACCTCCAAAAAGTTGGTAATATAATTAAAGTGGGTATATTTACATTAGAATAAATTTAAGGAGTGATTATATGAATATATATACTAAAACTGGGGACAAGGGTACTACTAGCTTATTTGATAATAAGAGGGTTTCTAAAGATGATATTAGAGTTGAGGCCTATGGCACCATAGATGAATTGGTATCTAGTTTAGGTCTTGCCAAAAACTATATAGAAAACAAGGAGATATACGATTTAATTGAACAAGTTCAAAACAAACTTTTCACTGTAGCATCTATTTTAGCTACTGAAGACAAAAATAAAATAAAACACCATATAGTAGAAGAAGATATTGAATTTTTAGAAAAAAATATAGATAAATATATGGGCTTATTAAATAATCCTACTGGTTTTATAATACCTGGTTCTGGAAAAGCTTCAGGGCACTTACATCTTTGTCGTACCATTTGTCGAAGGGCTGAAAGAAGAATAATCACCCTTCAGGGCCATACAGAAGTTGACCCTAAAGTGGTGAAGTATGTAAATCGACTTTCAGATTTTATCTATGCTTTAGGAAGATATTTAGAAGAAGATGAGATAAAAGTAAATTATCAGGATTAAACTTTAATATGATCTACAAAACTACGGAGTTCATGGGCTATACTAGATAAATTTTGTATAGAAGCAGTTATTTCCTCCATAGATGCAAGATTAGATTCTACTGCAGCAGCACTGGTTTCAGAAGCTGCTGTGGTTTCTTCTGAAATAGCTGATATTTCTGTAGCTCTTTCCAATATATATTCACTATTATTTCTTACCTCTTTAGCAGTTTCAGTAATTTCTATTATGGCTGCATTTATTTGATCAATGGCCAATAATAAAGAATCAAAAGATTTTTTAGTGGATTGGGCTGTATTTACACTTTTTTGTACCACGTCAATTACCTCATCTACACTATTAACTGCATTGGCACTACTATTTGTAACATTTTGTGTTATAGAAGATATTTCTTGTGAATAGGTATGGGTAGCATCTGCTAATTTACTAATTTCCTCAGCTACAACTGCAAATCCCCTACCAGCATCTCCTGCTCTAGCTGCTTCTATGGCAGCATTTAATGCTAAAAGATTAGTTTGCTCTGCAATTTCATTTATTATAAGTACAATATTATCAATGTTTTTAATTTGGTTGTTTAGTTCATCTATTATTTTAGAAGTATCCTTAGTATTACTTTCTATGGAATTAATCATTTCTATTATATTGTCTAAAGCTACATTACCATCTTGGGCAGATTTAGCCATGAAAATAGACAATTCAGTAGCTTGTTCTGCATAATTATCTGTATCCTGAGACAATTGATATAGAGCAGAAATAGCCTCACTTAATTCTGTAATATTTTTAGAAGTATCCTCTGAACCTTTTGCAATTTCATTTACAGATTGTGCTATATTTTCAACAGCAACAGTAGTATCTTCTATCACAAATGCTAAATCCTCAGCATTATTAGATAATGTATCAGAATTAGATTTAACTCCTATTGCTATATTTTTACTATTACTTACTATTTGATTTAAAGAATCACTAATATTGGGTATTTCTTTTATTCCTTTAATTTCTTTTATGGCAGAATAATCTCCCTCTGCTATTTTTTCAATATCTGAAAATAATTTTCTCAAGGTTTTACCTACTATTTTGTCGAAAACAATATAAAGTATAATCCCTATGATTAACATATTTACAAGAGCTGAGACCAATATGGCCATTTCTGGACTAAGACTTGAATCAATTTCTATTAATCGAAATATAATATTAGATATGGATACACCTAAAAATATTATAATAAAAGTATATATTATAATTTTTGTCTTTAAACTATTAGTTTTTTTGTTCTTTGGCTTGTTTTTCAATATATTTCCCCCCTTTTATTAATCTTAATTATAATATATTTTGTTAGGGAATTCAATTATATTTGCTGCATTATGTCCAATGTAGTAATTAAGCACTGTTTTAAATGTATAAGAAAATGAGAGAAGCCTAGATATTAGCACTGTTAAATTATACAAAAACACTTTGTGTTTTAAAAATTATTATGATATTATTAAACAAAGTACCTAATATTTTTAGTAGGTGATGCTATGCTTAATAAAGAAGATATTAATCTATTTAATAAAAAAATGAGAGAATATAGTGTATTAAATTATCAAGTGCTTGAAAGTATGGCAGATTGGGTAAGAGTTGTGGATTATGAGGGCAATATACTTTATGCAAATAAATCTATGAAAGACTCAGTAGGTAATGACATTATAGGTATGAAATGCTATAGAGCCCATGGGAAAACTGAGCCTTGTGGATTTTGTATTTCTAGAAGAAGCATTGAAACTAGAGAAACTATACAAAAAGAAGAAGTTATAATGGGCAAGTATTTTTCTGTTAAATCATCTCCTGTTTTAGACGAAGATGGAGAGGTGATAGCTGCAGTTGAAGTTTTCAGAGATGTAACTAGAGAAAGAAAATTGGAATTAGAATTAATTGAAAAAAACACCAAAATGAGCAATGACTTATTATTTGCTAAAAGACTTCAAAATAGAATATTACCTAAAGCTGGCATATATGACAATATAAAAATAGAACATCTTTATAAGCCTTGTGAAATGTTAAGTGGAGATATGTTTGATGTTTATTATATAAATGAAGATAATATAGGAATATATATATGTGATGTAGTAGGACATGGTGTTACAGCTTCTATGATGACAATGTTTGTTAGACAAACTATGAGGGCAATTAAAGACGATATATTAAGTCCTTCTACAGCTTTAAAAGAATTACACAAAAAATTTGTTGCCTTAGATTTAGGTTCAGATAAATATTTTACCATATTTTCTGCAATATATAATCTTAAAGATAAAAGTTTTAAATATTCCAATGCTGGCCATAATTGTATTCCCATAAAATTTAATTCTAACGAAATATCCTTACTTAAAACCAATGGTTTTCCCATATCCTTAATTTTTAATGAAGTAGATTATAGAGAAAATGAAATTAACTTAAAAAGGGGAGATAATATACTATTTTATACTGATGGGATTACAGAAGTAAAAAATATCCACGGGGAAGAATTTGGCATGGAAAGAATAATTCAAATTATAGAAGAAAATAAAAAGGATATATTAAATAAAATAGTTTATAATGTGGAAAACTTTAGATGGGGAGAACAAGAAGACGATTTTGCAATGGTTTTAATGGAAGTATTAAATTAAAAAAGGGTCTTAGAAGGTAACTTCTAAGAGCTTTTTAAAAATTATAATAAAATTGGAGGCTTAAAATGAAAAAAATTAAATTAGATTATTCAAATAGTTTTGTAGAAAAACATGAAATCCAAAATATTAAACCATTTTTAGACATTTCTCATAAATTACTTCATAGTAAAGAAGGACCTGGAAGTGATTATTTAGGGTGGATAGATTATCCTAAAAATTATGACAGGGAAGAATTTGAAAGGATCAAAACTACAGCTAGAAAAATCCAGGAAGATTCAGATGCTTTTATTGTAATAGGTATTGGGGGTTCTTATCTTGGAGCTAGAGCTTGTATAGAGGCTTTAAATCACAACTTTTACAATAATATTAATTCTAAAAGGAGAAAAGGACCTGAAATCTATTATGTAGGAAATAATATAAGTAGCAATTATATATTAGACTTATTAGATGTAATAGAAGATAAAGAAATTAGCATTAATGTAATATCTAAATCAGGAACCACATTAGAACCAGCCTTGGCTTTTAGAATTTTTAAAGATTATATGGAAAATAAATATGGCAAGGAAGAAACTAGAGAAAGAATATATATTACCACAGATAAAAACAAAGGTGCTTTAAGGGAATTAGCCAATAAAGAAGGCTATACCACTTTTACTATTCCAGAGGATATTGGAGGCAGATATTCTATATTTACACCAGTAGGATTATTGCCTATAGCTGTTTCAGGATTAAATATAGAAAAAATTATGATAGGAGCCTTATCTGGTATGGAAGAATATTCTAATCCTAATTTATATGAAAATCCTTCCTATGAATATGCAGTAATTAGAAATATACTTTACAATAAAGGGAAAATAATAGAAATACTTGTAAATTATGAAGCCAATTTACACTATTTTAGTGAGTGGTGGAAACAATTATTTGGAGAATCGGAAGGTAAAGATGGAAAAGGCATATATCCAGCTTCTGTGAATTTTACTACAGATTTACACTCTCTAGGTCAATGGATTCAAGATGGTAGAAGAAATATATTTGAAACTACTTTAAATATAGAAAAATCTAAAAAAGATTTAATTGTAAAAGGAGATAAGGATAATTTAGATAAATTAAATTTCTTAGAAGGAAAAACCATAGACCATATAAATAAAAAGGCCTTTGAAGGCACTTTAATGGCACATACTAAGGGAGGTGTACCTAATTTAGTAATTAATATACCAGAGATGGATGAATACTATTTTGGAAAACTAATATACTTTTTTCAAAAATCCTGTGGAATTTCTGGGTATTTATTGGGTGTAAACCCCTTTGACCAGCCAGGAGTAGAAGAATACAAGAAAAATATGTTTAAGCTTTTAGGAAAACCAATATAATTGTGAATAAAATAACAATCAAACTATTGTTTTATTCACAAAAGTTTGATAACATAGATAGTATAGAGATATTATACAAGGAGGGGAAATATGAATTTTCAAAATCTATTATTTAAAAAAGACAAAAACATTGGCATACTATCCATTAATAGACCAGAGGCATTAAATGCATTAAATTCTCAAGTATTAGATGAACTAGATCAGGCCATAGACATTATAGAAAAAGATGAAGAAATACATATAGTAATATTAACAGGAGAAGGACGAGCCTTTGTAGCTGGTGCAGATATTAAAGAAATGAAAGATATGAATGTATTTGAAGCTAGAGAATTTGCAGAAAAAGGACTAAGTATTTTTAGGAAAATCGAATTAATGGAAAAGCCAGTTATAGCTGCTGTTAATGGATTTGCCTTAGGTGGAGGTTGTGAACTATCTATGTGTTGCGATATACGAATCGCATCTAGAAAAGCTAAATTTGGACAACCAGAAGTAGGACTAGGGATTATTCCAGGATTTGCAGGTACTCAAAGATTATCTAGATTAGTAGGCATGGGAAGGGCTAAGGAATTAATATTTACAACAGATATGATTGATGGAGAAGAGGCTTATAGAATAGGTTTAGTAAATAAAGTAGTAGATGAAGATAAATTAATGGATGAAGCTTTAGCTATGGCTAATAATATTAGTCAAAAAGGTCAAATTGCAGTTAGATTTGCAAAAACGGCTATTAATCGAGGTATAGAAACAGATATGGAAACAGCTATGGCAATAGAAAGAGATTTATTTGGATTGTGTTTTTCAACTGAGGACCAAAAAGAAGGTATGGAAGCGTTTTTAGAAAAACGTAATCCTAATTATAAATTAAAATAATTGTGGAGGTGTTCCTATGAAAAAAATAGGAGTATTAGGAAGAGGAACTATGGCATCAGGTATAGTTCAAATTTTTGCTCAGAAGGATTATGATGTAGTTATGTGGGTTAGATCTATTGATGAATCTGATCCTAGAGGAAGTTTAAAAACTGTAGATAAAAACTTAGGTAGACTAGTTAAAAAAGAAAAAATCACAGAAGAAGATAAGGAAAATATACTTAAAAAAGTAGAAATAACTACAAATTATGAAGATTTAAAAGACTGTGATTTAGTTATTGAAGCCATAGCAGAAGATATGGATGTTAAGAAGGCTACATTTAAAGAATTAGATGAAGTATGCAAAGAGGATGCAATTTTAGCAACTAACACATCATCTTTATCTATTACTGAAATAGCTGCAGCTACAAATAGACCAGATAAAGTAATTGGTATGCATTTCTTTAATCCAGTTCCTGTAATGAAATTAGTAGAAGTTATAAAAGGTATAGGAACTTCAGAAGAAACCAATGAAAAGATAATGGAATTATCTAAGGACTTAGGCAAAACTCCAGTAGAAGTAGAAGAAGCACCAGGATTTGTAGTAAATAGAATACTTATCCCTATGATTAACGAAGGAGTTGGCATATTAGGTGATGGAGTAGCTTCAGCAGAAGACATAGACCAAGCTATGAAGCTAGGAGCCAATCATCCAATGGGGCCCTTAGCCTTAGCAGATTTAATTGGTCTAGATGTATGTCTAGCCATTATGGATGTACTATATAATGAATTTGGAGATTCTAAATATAGAGCCCATCCACTACTTAGAAAAATGGTAAGAGGTGGACATTTAGGTAGGAAAACAGGCAAAGGTTTCTTTGACTACTCTAGATAAAATTGGACAATTATTTCAAATAACTTACATTTTGGGGGATAGTCCCCAAAATGTAAGTTATTTTTATTTGTATACTATTATATAAAAATTTAGAATGGACACAATAAATTAAAATGGCCTTAGGAAGGTGAAACAATATGAAAACCTTTTGGAAGACTTTTATTTTGTCCATTATATTTTTTGCTTTAGCAATATATTTAGGTTCTTATTCTTATACAAAAATAAATAAAGAAGAATACTACACTAATATTGGCATTGTAACTGAAGAAAAGGAAAATAAAAGTGAAAATATTAAAGAAAATATTAAAAAAGAAGAGAATTATAATTCACTACAGGAAGCCTTTAAAAACAGCAGAAGAATTAATGTTTTATTTGTAGGCTTAGAAGATATTCGAACTGATGCAATAATATTTGCTTCCTTTAATCTAGAGAATAAAAAAGCAGATCTTATATCTATCCCAAGGGACACCTATATTCATAGAAAAGGATATAATAAAGGGGAACAAAGGAAAATAAATGCCATATATGGAAGTCATGGAATTTCAGGAGTAAAAAAGGCAGTATCCTATTTATTAGAAGGAGTACCAATTCATCATCACATAATTATGAATTACAAAGGAGTTGAAAATATTATAGATTCCTTAGGAGGTATAGAAGTGGTAGTACCCTTCCATATGGTATATAAAGACCCTACAGCAAATCCACCATTATACATAAATATTCCTGAAGGGAAACAATTACTTAATGGAAAACAATCTATGAATTTTTTAAGATATAGAAAAGGAAATACGAAAAAAAGTGGATATATAGATGGAGACTTAGGTAGAATTAAAGCCCAACAACAATTTATAAAATCCTTTGCAAAAAAAGCTCTCTCTTATAAACTTCCCCTAGTGGTAAAAAAAGGATTTGAACACATTGAAACAGATATTAAATTAATAGATGGCATAAATTATGCTACTAAGGCCATGGGAATAAAAATTGAAGATTTTAATTTTCAGACTTTGCCTGGAGAAAGTGAATTTAAAAGAATTGATGGGCAACTTTTCTCCTATTTTACTCCAGATTTCTTAGAGGCTAAAAGATTATTGGAAGGATTATACAAAGTAAAAAAAGAGGCTATTGGGAAATAGTTAATTAAAAATAAAAGATGCTTAAAATTTACTTCTAAAAAGAAACCTGTTCTTAAGCATCTTTTATTTATTCTAAGTCTACATCTTAATTAAATAGCCTTTTTTTCATCAGTTTCTAAAAGAGCATCTCCTATGGTGTATACATTGCCTGCACCCATAGTTACTATAATATCTCCTGGTTTAGCATTTTCCAATAGAAAGCTTTCAATACTTTCAAAGGAAGATATATATTTAGCATCTATACCATTTTTAATTAGTGCAGCTACTAAATTAGTAGAATGGACTGTGCCTGTATTTTTTTCCCTAGCTGCATATATATCAGGTATAATCACCTTATCAGCATGGGAAAAAGCAGTAGCAAAATCCTTTAATAAATATTTTGTTCTAGTATAAGTATGGGGTTGAAAAACGCACCATAATTGATTATAACTGGAATTTTTCAAGGCATCTAAAGAAGCTTTGATTTCTGTTGGGTGATGGGCATAGTCATCAATAATTTTAATACCATTAATAATTCCTTTTACTTCTAATCTTCTATGTGTGCCCTTATAATTTTTTATGGCGTCTAATATGGTTTCAATAGGAACTCCTAAGGTGTGAGTTGCTGCAATGCTTGCCAGTGCATTATATACATTGTGAATACCCATTACATTTAATTTAACTGGATATAATCCTTTTCCCTTAATATTTAACATAAAATTAGGATA
>JAAZMA010000326.1 GCA_012799055.1 Tissierellia bacterium | reverse complement strand
GGCTTATATTTTATACAGTCCATGTATGAAATAGAACCGGAATTAGCAGAGGGAAGTAATCTACAATTTGACAGTAGTATCCATTATGGTGGCATGTCCATAGTAGATACGGATTCAAGTTCTGCAGCATCTATTGGAATAATTGGTGGAGCCAATGGGGCTACGGCAATTTTAATTGCAGGAAAGGATAAGGAAGCAAATTATGGACAAAAGGGGTTACCATTGCATAATGCACTATCTATGCCTAGTTTAGAAAGACAGGATGTATATAAGTTTATATTGGAAGGAATCAATATAAGAATTGGTGAAAGTGAAGAGTATAATTGGGAATTATAATAATATAATGCACCAGATGCACCAGGGACTGTCCCTGGTGCATCAGTGCATAGAGAACTGTCCCTGGTGCATCAAATAAATTCTTTAAAAGGCATGGTAAAACTTAATTCATTGGCTAAATATTTTCTTTCTTCATTATCCAACCCAGCTAATTTCAATTGCTTTTTAAAATTACATTTAAAACTCCAATACCTAATCAAAATATAAATAAGCCAAAAAGGGAGAATTATTAAATATAATAGTAGCTTTATAATTAACTTTATCCAGGAAAAAACCTTAATTACATTAGCTTTCATAGCTTATTTATTTGTCATGGCAGAAATATCCTTCATGGAAAGCATATAAGACTTTGCCATATCTAGTGCTGCTTCTTCAGGTATTCCTGATTCTACTAATTCTTTATACAAACTACCTACAGCCTGCCCTATGTTTTTACCTGCCTCAGCAGAATAAAGGGTATTAACTACCCCAGTAATTAATTGTGGTATTTTATCTGTAATTGTGTCAAGTATTTCAGCCAATTCCTTTACATCGTTTGCATGAACTTCACCCATTTACACAACCTCCTTAAATAAATTGGAATGCAAGATTTACTGACTTTTTAGCAGTAGACAATATTTGAGTAACTATTTCTAAAGGCTCCAATGCAGATTTAATTTGAGATATAATTATAATATTTTCTTTTACTTTAGATTCAGGAATTTTAGCAAAAATACTATCTAAAACTTCCTGAGGCACATCTTTCATTTCATCAGAAACTATTTCAGCTAGTTTTAAAGTAATGGACAATTCTTCTCTACATTGAGGGCAATATTTAAGATGATTAATTAGTTTTATCTTATTTTGATCTTCTATGGTTTTATTTGCATATTGAATAATATAATCTTCCATTAATCTGCACCTATCACTCATCCTATACCCCTCCTTCCACTAATAGTGGCCTAAGCTTTTTCTTTAAATAATAAATCCTACTTTTAATAGTACCTTCTGGAATTCCAGTTATACTTTCTATTTCCTTATAGCTAAGGCCAGCATTAAAAATTAGAAATAATAGTTCCCTATTTTCTGGGGTTAATGTACTAAGGCTATTTTTAATATCTAGGGAATTTATTGTATGCTCCAGTGAACTAGAATCACTGGGTATCCTTTCCACATCTAGTTCTTCTAAATTATGAAAATCCTTATTTTTATAATGGCCCCTATAAAAATCTGCAACTTTCCTTCTAGCTATGCCAATAGTCCATGTTTTAAAAGAAGAATCCCCTTTATAATTATCTAAGCTCTGCCAAATTGCCAATATAGTTTCCTGCAATATATCTTGAACATCTTCTACATTTGAAACCTTTGAGAGGATATAATTATATAGGATTTTATTATAAGGCTCCATTAAGTTTTCAAAATCTATCCCATATAAATCCCCCCTAAAAGCTATTTTCATATACTTAGTCGG
>JAAZMA010000006.1 GCA_012799055.1 Tissierellia bacterium | reverse complement strand
CCAAATATACTTAGGTTTTTGAACTAAAACTTCTTCTATATCCCTATTAGAATATATTCTATTTCCATTTAAAGAAATTATTATATCCCCTGAATTTAAATTCATAGATTTTCCTATACTATTTGGTAAAACATCTAATATTTTTAATCCATAAAGACTTGGTTTAAATAAATATTTTCCACTTTCTTCTCTTTTATTTCCTAATTTTATTACGAACTCATGGCCTAGTGGAGAAAATATAGCACCTATATATTTGAAAATTTCATAGTTCTTAGATAGGCTTGCAAAAATTAATAATATTATACTAAATATAGAAAGTAATCCTGCAGTTTCTTTGGATTTTTTTTCTGGATAATTAGTAAGAGCATAGTCTCCATATCCTAATATTGCAATTATAGTAGCAGGATAAATAATTTTCCCATTAATAAAAATTGTAAAAGGTACAGGCCAAAATCTATTTAGCACAAAGCCTCCAATTATTTGTCCGTCTCTTTCCATAAAAATTGGAGTTCTCATAGTCTTTCCATCTATTAGTATCAATAGACTTTCCACTAAATGAAGGACTCCTACTACCATTAGTATTCCTGAAATATTTACATTTGGAAAGCCGATTATTAAGCTTACTAAAGCAATAATTCCACCAGCATAAGAAAAACAAATAAATCTAGAATGAAATAAAGACAAAATTAAGGCTAATGGTAGTATATAATAAAAATCCTCTGGATTTATAGTGGTTCCTAAGAAAATAAATATTATGCTACCAACCAATCCTCCCAATAATCCAAATCCTGTTGATACTATGGTATTGTATATTATGGATTTACTATTGAGGCCTAAAACCCCTTTTTCTAATTTCCCTATTTTTCTATATTGAAAAAATATTATAAGAAGTACCACTAGAAAAAGGGGAGATTTTAAAGTGTGTAATATATTATTCAAGGAATAATATGCAATTTCTAAAAAAAGCTGCATAAAAACTCTCCTTATTTTTTAATTATTTCTTTCATTTTTTCTATTGCAGTTTTTAATTGGGTATCCTGTTCTAAATTATCCACACCTATTTCCTCTACATCTTCTGGTAAATCTACTACTATATCTGGTTCTATACCTATTCCATGTATATTAGTACCATTTGGTGTAAAGTACTCAGAGGTAGTTAATTTAAATCCTGAGCCATCAGACATTTGTTTAATCCTTTGAACTACACCTTTGCCAAAGGTTTTATTCCCAATTAATAGACCTCTTTCTCTATCCTTTATGGCACCAGCAAATATTTCCGATGCAGAGGCAGAACCTTCATTTATTAAAACTATTAATGGTATATCTGTATATTTATTTGTAGATTTCTCATAATATCTTTCACCATTTCTTGACTCTGTATATACTATTATTCCTTCATCTAAAAATTCATCTGTAATATTTACACATACATCTAATAATCCTCCTGGATTATAGCGAAGGTCTACTATAAGCCCTGAAACATTTTTCTTCATTAGGGAATTTAATTCCTTTTTAAAATCTTCATAAGTTAATTCATCAAAGGAAGTAATCCTAATATAGCCTATGTCTTCATCAATAAGACTAGATTTAACAGTTACAAGTCTAATTTCCTCTCTCATAATATTCATATCTATATATTGATTCTTTCCATTTTTGTCTTTTCTTAATACTGTAATATTTACTTCAGTTTTAGGTTTCCCTTTCATTAATTTAACTGCCTTATCCATATTGTCTGCAGTAAATTCCTTTCCTTCAACTTTGATTATTTTGTCTCCTGTTTTTAATCCTGCTTTTTCTCCTGGGGTTCCTTCTATGGGAGCTACTACAGTTATTAAATTATCATCTCCAGGAGTTACAATTACCCCAATGCCCCCATATACTCCCTTTGTATGTTCAGTAAAATCCTTAAACTCATCTTTGGTCATATATACAGAGTAAGGGTCTTCTAAAGCCTGAAATAGTCCCTTTAATTGCCCTTCAAATAACTGTTCATCATCTACTTCTCTTAAATAATTTTCCTTTACATAGGTTTCCAAGTTTACAGCCTTGGCATATTTTTCATATGCAGCTGATAATTGTTGGTACTCCGTTTTAGGAATTATAACTCTATCCTTATACTTTATGGTAGCCATATTGGTAATACCAAAAGTTAGAATATTAGTCAATATTAATAAAATTACCACAAAAGTTATAGTTTTTTTCTTTGACATTTTCTCACCTCAATTTATGGACTTATGTATTCTAGTTTATTAGTCCTACCAGATTATTATACCATACTATTGGATAAAAAAAAGGGGATTATTTCCCCTTTAACCATGGTTCTGGGTCTACATAGGAGCCATTTTTTCTAACTTCAAAATGGACATGAGGTCCTGTGGAAAAACCTGTACTACCTGCTTTAGCAATGGTTCCTCCTCTTTTTACCTGAGCACCTTCACTAACAGATAAAGAAGAATTATGTCCATATAAAGTTACTATTCCTCCTCCATGGTCTATCATTATGGTCTTACCATATCCACCTAAAGTACCTGAATATATAACTGTGCCATCAGCAGCAGCAACTACTGTAGTACCAGTAGGTGCAGGAATATCTATTCCTGTATGTAGTTTTCTGGTTTTAAATATGGGATGAATTCTATATCCAAAAGGTGAAGATATTCTACTATGTCCTGGTACTGGCCAAGCCATTTTCCCACCAGAATAAGGCCCTTGTACTCTTTGCCTTTTTATAATTTCCGATTCAATGTCCTTAGCTTGTTTGTTTAATGCATCATATTGTTTTTCTGCTTCCTTTATATTCTTTTCTAAATTCCTCATTAATTGTTCTTTAGATCTAGTAGCCCTAGCTAAATCATCTTTCCTTGCATTTAATTTGGATTTTGTAGCCTCTACAGAAGCTCTTTGAGCTTGTAATTCTACTTTTTTATTATCTATAATATCTCTTTGCTCTTTCATATACTTAATTAATTCCACATCGTGATTTGTAATAGATTGAATCATTTGTTTTCTAGATAAAAAATCCCTTATATCTGCTGAGGCTAGAAGTACTTCTAAATAACCTACACTTCCATTTTTGTACATAACCCTTAATCTAGAATTAAAAGTATCTTGTTTTTCCTCTATATTATTTTCTGCTTCCTCTAATTCTTTTTTAGTTCTTTCTATATCTTCATTTAATTTGGCTAAATCTTCTTCTACTGCTTCCAATTCCATTTGAGCCTTGTCCATTTCTTTGTCAAGGGCTGCTATTTCCGCAGCCACATCTTTTGATTGGCTTTCTAATTGTTGAATTTCTTGTTTCTTTTGATTCATTTGTTGAGTAGTGTTTTTCTTTTTGTTTTTAAGATCTTGTAAATTATCTGCAAATACAAATAAACTATTAAATATTAGGACAAAGGCCAGTATTAAGTATATAGTCTTTCTTTTACTAGACATAATTTACTCCCCCTTTAAACATTTAAAAATCTCTTTAAAGATACCATAGACCCTAATGCACCTATTCCCATTCCTATAGATACAAAGATAATGGAAATATCCTTTATTAAGGCTTTAGGTGGAACTAAGTACACAGTAAATAGTACATATAATTCAGTGCTTATAGTATGGAAAAAATAGTCATAACCATAATTTACAATTAATATGGATAAGATTGCCCCAATTAGCCCAAATAGAACTCCTTCAATTATAAAGGGTCCTCGAATATATCCATTGGTAGCACCTACGTATTTCATTATATTTACCTCTCGTTTCCTAGCAGTTACAGTGATTTTTATAGTATTAGATATAATGAATATGGATATAAGTATAAGAATTGCTGTTATAATTAAGCCTCCACCTCTAACATAATTGGCTATTACTATCATTTTTTCAATTAAATCTTGATAATAATTTATATCTTCTACTCCATCTAATTTACTGAGTTTGTCCACTACTTCATCTGCATATTCTATATCCTTCAGTTTCACAATATAGGAATTGTTTAATGGATTAGGTTCCAATCCTTCTAAAAGATAGGCATTTTCTCCCCAATCTTTTTTCATATCTTGTAATGCTTCTTCTTTAGGCTTATATATTACAGTTAGAACCCCTTGACTTCCTAGAGCCTCCTCTTCTATGGCTTTGGATACTTCTTGAGATATATCATCCTCTAAAAAAACTTGTATTTCATCAAATTTACCTTTAGTTTCTAAAACTAAATTATTTATGCTTAATACCATAATTAAAACTATACCAAGGATTACTAATACTGCTGTAATAGAGCCTATAGAGGCCATACCCATTCCCCTATTTCGCCAAGCCCCTTGAAAGCCTTGTTTCATTATATTTTTAAATATGCGAAATTTCATTTTCATACACGCCTTTCTCTTCGTCTCGTACTATTTTTCCTGATTCAATGGCAATTACTCTTCTTTTCATTACATCTACTATATCTTTTGCATGAGTAGCCATAAGTACTGTAGTGCCTCGTCTATTTATATCCCTTAGAACTTTCATTATTTCCCATGCAGTATCTGGGTCTAAATTTCCTGTAGGCTCGTCTGCAATTAAGACTGGTGGATTATTTACTATGGCCCTAGATATGGCCACTCTTTGATGTTCTCCTCCTGATAATTCATCTGGATAACAATGGGCTTTGTTGCTTAAATCCACCATACTTAGTACCATGGGAACATTTCTTCGAATTTCTTTAGGATGAGCTCCTACAATTTCCATGGCAAAGGCTATGTTTTCGTATACAGTTTTATTGGGTAATAATCTAAAATCTTGAAATACCACACCTATATTTCTTCTAATATAGGGTATTTTTCTATTTTTAACTGAAGTAATATCCATATTGTTTAAAAGAATAGTGCCTGATGTGGGGTTTTCTTCTTTTAATAATAATTTTATTAAAGTGGATTTTCCTGCACCACTGGGACCTACTAAAAATACAAATTCTCCTTTATCTATAGAAAGGCTCACACCATTTAATGCCTTTACTCCATTTTTATATTCTTTATACACATTTATAAATTCAATCAAGTAATTTCACCCCAATGTAATAAGTTTGTAACCATATATAGAATTATATCATATTTATTATATCTTTCTATTTTAATTTATAAAATCCTCTTTTTTTTAAAAAAGTTTTAGAATTTTGAAGTTTTTTTTACATATCTGATTTAATATTATATTATAATATAGATTAGTGAATAAATAAATAGTAAAGGGTGGTAATATTGGATAAAAAAGCATTAAGAACAGAAATATTAGGAAAAAGGTCTCAATTAAGTAGTGAAGATATAAAAAACAAATCCAATGAAATTAAAAATAAACTTTTCCAACTAAGGGAATTTAAAGATGCAAATTTTATTTTTTCCTTTATTAGTTTTAAAGATGAAGTCCATACCCATGATATTATTACTGAATCTTTATCCATGGGGAAAAGAGTAGGAGTACCTATTACTGTAGATAAACCAAGAGAATTATTAGTATCAGAACTAAAAGATTTCCATAGGGAATTAGAAATAGGTTATTATAATATTTTGACTCCAAAAAAAGAATTTGAAAGAATAGTTTCTCCAGATTTAGTGGATTTAGTATTAGTACCTGGATTGGCCTTTGACAAATATGGTTATAGAGTAGGCTATGGGGGAGGATATTATGATAGATTCTTTGCCAATACCAAGAAAAAAATGATTAAAATAGGTTTATGCTTTGATTTTCAAATACTTCCCCAAGTTCCTATGGATTTCTACGATATTCCTATAGATTATATTATTACAGAATCTAGGATTATAAAGACAATTATTGAAGATAAAAAATAAATTCCTATTATTTTCCCCTAAAAATGATATAATAGAAAAGGGTAATGAAATTATTTTTATTTTAGGAGGAATTATCAATGATGAGAACTGTAGGCACTACAGTAAGAGGTATAAGAGCTCCCATAGTTAAAGAGGGAGACAATATTATTAATATTGTAGTGGATTCTGTCATTAACGCTTCAAAATATGAAAATTTTGAACTTAGGGATAAAGATATAATTGGAATTACAGAATCCTTAATAGCAAGAGCTCAAGGAAATTATGCTAATCAAGAGGATATTGCAAAGGATGTAAATGATAAATTTCATAAGGATATAGGAATTGTTTTCCCTATATTAAGCAGAAATAGATTTTCCATAATATTAAAGGGTATTGCAATGACAGGAAAAAAAATACATCTAGTTTTAAACTATCCCACTGATGAAGTTGGAAATCAATTAATGGATATAGATAAAATGTATCAATTAAAAATCAATCCCTATACTGATGTATTAACTGAAAAAGAATATAGAAAATTATTTGGGGAAAATGTGTATCACCCATTTACTGGAATAGATTATGTAAAAATGTATAAAGATTTAGCTATAGATGGAAATATAGAAATATATTTATCCAATAATCCTGAAACAGTGCTGCAATATACAGAAGATGTATTAGTAGCAAATGTTCATGATAGAGAGAGAACTAAAGAAATCCTTAAAAAATCAGGTGCTAAAACTGTATTAGGATTAGACGATTTGTTGACTAAACCTATAAATAACAGTGGATATAATCCAGAATATGGACTATTAGGTTCCAATTTAGCTACAGAATCTCAGGTTAAATTATTTCCTCGAGATAGTAAATATTATGTATATGAGATTCAAAAAATATTAAAAGAAAAAACTGGAAAAACCATAGAGGTAATGGTATACGGCGATGGAGCCTTTAAAGACCCCGTTGGGAAAATCTGGGAACTTGCAGACCCTATAGTGTCTCCAGCTTATACATCTGGTCTAGAAGGTACTCCCAATGAAGTTAAATTAAAATATTTAGCTGATAATGAATTGAAAAATCTTGAAGGAGAAGAAGCAGCAAAAGCTATTAAAGAAAAAATTAATAAAAAAGACAAGGATTTAATCGCCCACAAAGAATCCTTAGGAACTACCCCTCGAAGAATTACAGATTTATTAGGTTCACTATGTGATTTAACATCTGGTAGTGGGGATAAGGGAACACCTATAGTGCTAATACAAGGATATTTTGACAATTATGCAACAGAATAGTTTTCCCAATGGATAATTTGTTAGGGTTAGGCTTTAGGGTCTAGAATTCTTTGCTTACGTTAAGAATCACACTTGATCTGTTATCCTAATATGGGCAGCATAAACCTTAACTACAAAGTATTTTATTGTAAAGCAAGGGGACATTTTGTTTGCCATATTAATAGTGGCAAACAAAACGCCCCTTTCCATATTTATTTATCCATGGATATTCCCTTTCGTTTAAATTGTCTATCTACATATCTTCCCAATAAAGATTTAATAACTGCTGCTGTAGGTACTGCAAATAACATGCCCCAAACCCCAAAGAAACCTCCACCTATAAGTATGGAAAGTATTATCCAGAAAGGTTTTAATCCCACTTGCACTCCAAGTATTTTAGGTCCTAAATATAATCCATCAAATTGCTGTAATAAAAATATAAATATTGTAACCCATAATGCTTTAAATGGCGAATAGAACAATGTAATTATGGCAGCTGGAATCATTCCAATAAAAGGTCCAAAATAGGGAATCATATTGGTAATCCCAACTATTAGAGAAATTAATAATCCATAACGAACCTTCATTATTATACAACCTATAAAACATAGTATTCCTATAATTAAAGAGTCTAGTAATTTTCCCACAAAGAAATTGGAAAAAGCCTCTTTAATTTCCTGAAAAACTTCCAATACTGTATCTGCTTTTCCCACTGGAAATATAGCATAGGTGATTTTATGAAGATTATGCCTAAAATATTCCTTATCTTTTAATATATAAACAGATATTATGGAGCCTAAAATAAAATTAATTAAATTGGATGTTAAAGCTATTACCTGATCTACTGTTTTATTTAACATTGGAGTTAAACTTTGCCCTAATTTCCCAAATAATTCATCTAATGAATTCTTAATATAATCTAGTATTCCAAATTTATCAATTTCTGCTAAAAATCCTGGAGTTTTAGATAGCCACTTTCTAGTTTCGTTGGCATAATAGGGAATTTCCTTTGCTAAATTTTTTATACTGTCTATTACCCTAGGTGTAATTATAGTAAAGAACAGTATTATAATTCCATAAAAAAATATATATACTATTAAAACATTTACCCATCTTTTAAATTTAAAATTACTTTCTAAAATCTTTAATAGTGAATTTAAGAAAAAAGCAATTAACAATGCCCAAACAAAAGGCTTAAAAATCTTACTTATTGTCCCAAAAAAATCTGAATTATCTACAAACTTCCATATTAAAAAAGATATTATAAGTAAGATGTAAAATTTAATATAATTAAATTCCTTTTTTATTTTTTATTCCTCCCCTCGTTTTTCAATTTACGATTGGAAATCCTCCGAAAACCTTTGACTTATTTCTGCATAATAATCTAGTTTTTTCTGCACTAATTTATTTATTTCTTCTGCTTTCATACCTGTAAGTATTTCTATGCCCTCATCTATGGTTTTTACTGCATAAATTCTAAATTCTCCATTTTCTACTGCCTCTATTACTTCATCACTTAACATTAGATTTTGAATATTTACATAGGGTATTATTACACCTTCGTTCCCTGTAAGACCTTTTAATTTACAAATTTTATAAAAGCCTTCTATTTTTTCATTTACTCCTCCTATAGGCTGAATTCTTCCTTTTTGATTTACAGAACCTGTTACTGCAATGGATTGTTTAATTGGCACCTCTGCTAGACTAGATAGTAAAGCATATAATTCTGTACTGGAAGCACTATCTCCATCTATTCCACTATAGGATTGTTCAAAAGTAATACTAGCTGTAAGAGATAGAGGATTGTTTTGAGCATATTTTTCTCCTAAATAACCTGTAAGTATTAAAACACCTTTGTCATAAATACTGCCAGATTGTTCCACTTCCCTTTCTATATTAATAACTCCATCCTTTCCCCCATAGGTGTTTACAGTTATTTTGCTAGGTTTACCAAATAAATATTGCCCAGAGTCAATAACAGATAGTCCATTAATTTCTCCTATTTTTTCTCCTTTAGTGTCTACAAATATTAGTTCATTATCTATTAATTCTATTAGTTTTTCTTCATAATTATTATTTCTATAATTTTTCTTTAATATGGCTTTCTCCACATATTCCCTATTTATTATTTCCTGATTGTCCTTTGCAGCCCATCCATCGGCTTCATATAATATTTCTACTAATTCATTAAATCTAGCAGTTAATTTATTCTTGTGGCCTGCAATACGACTAGACTCTTCAATTATAGCTGATAATGCAGATTTATGGAAGGGTCTTAAGTTTTCCTCATTACACTGATATGCTACAAATGAGCCTATTTTTTTTATATTTTCTTCACTTTTATCCATTTCAATATCAAATTCGGCTCTAATTTTAAATAGTTTTTTAAAATCATCATCATAATAATAAAGTAATTGATATAAATAATAATCGCCTATAATAATTACCTTTACATCTAAAGGTATAGGTTCTGGTCTTAAGGTTTCAGATATTATATTTAATCCAGTAATATTCTCTACTGTAATTTGTTCTGTGGCAATGGACCTTTTTAGACCTTCCCATGAATAAGGATTTTGTAAAATATCCTTAGCTTGTATTATTATATACCCTCCATTGGCCTCATGTAAAGACCCAGGTCTAATTTTTAAATGATCTGTTCTAAGTCCCCCTAATTCATTTACATATTCAATTTTACCAAATAAATTATAATAATTAGGATTCATTTCTCTAATAACTGGGCCAGATTTTTTATTACTATTATCTAAAAAAAGATTTACTTGATATTTCTTCATAATATCTTCTCTTCTATTTCCAATTAATAATAAACTTTCTAAATGATTTTGTTCCTCTGGCATTAAAAACATATCGTAATTTTTAGCTATGTCTTTTTTCATATCCTCTAAATATTCCACTATATCTAAATTATCTTTATATTTTTCTATTAAAGGATTTAAATGTATATCTAATATCTTATTAATATTTTTATTCTTAAGCTTTTTTATTTCCTCTGCTAAGTTTTTTTCCACTTCCCGTACCATTTTTATATAATCATAGGATTTTTGACTTAATTCGTTGGATGATTCCATTAAAGCTTCAATTTCTTTTTCCGATAAAGCATTTAATTCTTCATCTGTCATAGGCCTATTGTTTTTTAATGGTATACTAAGTATTCCCTTTTCCGTTTGTTTAAAAATAAAATTATAGTCTTTAGCAACATTATTTAATTCATTTAATATTTCTTGTGCTTGTTTTTGATGTGTATTATATATTAAATTTTTATTGTTTTCATATTCCTTAGATATAAAAACCTTAGGTATTTCTATTCCAATTTCCTTAAGGCCATTATCTATATCTTTTTTAAATTCCTTTCCTTTGCCATTTTCTAGCCCTATGGCCTTAGGAGATTTTGGTCTTTTAAAATTATATACATAGCACCAGTCTTTTGGTGGGGCTTTTTTCTTGGCAAACTCCTGGGCCATTAAATAAGAATAAGAATTTCTTCCTGTACCAATTAAGCCAGATACAAATATATTATATCCCTTTCTTTCAATATTAAGCCCATATTCCAATGCTTCCATAGCTCTCTCTTGACCTATTAATTCTCTAGATACTTTTATATCTTTTGTAGTTTCATATTGAAAAATATCTTCATTGCATTTTTCTTTTAGTTCCTTCAATGGTACTAAATAGTCCTTTTTCACTGTATCCACCTCCATAGAATACAAATAGGATTGACTTTTTTCCTTGTTAATTATTAAAAACAAAGTGTAAAAATTTATCTATATATTTATATACCCTTAATATATTCTATGTATCAAAAGAAAATGAGTCAAAGTCTCATACTTTGACTCATTCATATTCTATTTCTAGTCTTATGTTTTCTGGCATATTTTTTAAATTGGTTTTTACTATGGCAAAGGGATAAGTGAAGGATTGAGCAACTATGTCATCTTCTGCTGGGTCTTTAAATTTTGCGTGTACTATTAATTCAAATTCCTCTTTAGTTTTTTGTTCTTTTATGATTTTGTCCACATTTACAGTATAACCACCAGTATTTTTTTCTCCCCTCATAACTAGCACATATATTTCATCATTTAGTCTTAGTGTAAGTGCCCTTTCTTCAGCTAAATATTTTGGTAAAATTTCCTTTATTTTTTCTGGAATTTCAGATGATTCAAGAACTTTATACTTCACAGTCTTATCACCCTTATTAATATATTTTGGAATGAAAATTAATATTAATATAAAAAAGAAAATAATCCCTAGAACTATTAACTGATTCTTTTTCAAATCCATCCCCCCAAGCTAAGTATCTTATAATATAATATTCTTTAGGGTAGGATTTTATGATTTATTATTTATTAATCTCTTCAAAGCCTTCGCCTAATACTTCAGATATTTCCGTTACCATAATAAAGGCATCTTTATCTATATCATTTACAATATTTTTAGTTTTCATAAATTGAGATCTACTAACTACACATAAAAGTATGTCTTTTTCTTCTTTAGTATACATACCTGTACCTTTTAACAAAGTAACTCCCCTATCTAGATCTTCCATGATTTTTTGACTTATTTCCTCAGTTTTTTCAGTAATAATTAAAAAGCCCTTTGAATAGCCTATTCCCTCTAATATTAAATCTATTACTTTAGCCGTTACAAATAAGGAGATTATGGAGTAAAGGGATGTATCTATGTTTTTTGCCACAATTCCTGCAAAAATTACTACTAAAGCATCGATGCCCATCATAAAAGTGGCTATACTAATAGAAGGAAAAGATTTGTTTAATATGGCCCCAATTAAATCTGAGCCTCCCGTAGTACCTCCAAATCTAAATACAAGACCTAAGCCTATACCTGATACTAATCCACCAAAAATAGAGGCTAATAAATAATCTGGGGTTACTATTTGAAGGGGTATTATTTTCAAAAAGAAAGATAAAATCCCAGTGGAATAAAGGGTTTTCCAACCAAAATTTTTCCCTAAAGTCATTACAGCTATAATAAATAAGGGTATGTTAATAGCCAAATTTGTAATATATACTGGAATACCTGTTATTTGCTTTAAAACAATGGCAAAACCTGTAACACCACCTGGTGCAATGGCATTTGGCTCTAGAAAAAAAACTAGGCCTATTGCTAATAAAAATACTCCTATGGTTAAGCCTATTATATCTATAATAATTTTATACCAATCCCTATCCATGGCCATCCTCCTATTCAATTACATCCTTTGAGAACAATACTTGAAACATAAACTTAGGTATTACTATTTGTCTTTTAATTCGAGAAGGTTCTTTTATTAATCTATAAAGCCATTCTAAACCAAGTTTTCTATATATATCAGGTGTCTTTTTCAAATTGCCTGATAAAATATCCATAACTCCACCATTTCCTATTATTACTTTTCCTTTAATTTTATTTTTATTTGTATCTATCCAAATCTCTTGTTTAGGAAAACCTAAGCCAACAAATATAATATCAGGTTCTGTAGCATTTATAGCCTCTAAAATTTTTAGCTCTTCTTCATGGTTTTCTTTATTATTATGGCTACCTTTAAAGTAACCATGATGATATCCTACTATTCTAATATTAGGATATTCCTTTTGAATATTTTCTGCAGCTGCTTTAGCTACTCCATCTTTGCCACCAAGAAGATATAATTTATAGTTATTTTCATTAGCTATATTAAGTAATTCCATGGATAGATCATATCCAGTTACTCTTTCCTTTAAAGGTTTTTTCTTAATCTTAGATGCATAAATTAATCCAATACCATCTGCAGTTATTAAATCCCCATTATTTATTAAAGCTTTAAGTTTTTCATCATCCTTAGCTCCCATAACTATCTCTGGATTTGGAGTATAAATAGTTTTTAAATCCTTTCCCTTTAAAAAATATTTTACCTCTTCTATGGCTTCTTCAAAAGTTATATTATGAATTTTTACTCCAAATATTTTTATACTATCCATTTGATCACCTACTTTTCTAAAAGCTCCTTAGCCATATAAGTGTTTTTTAATGCTTCTTTTTTCATATGCTCATCTAATTTAGCTAAGTTTTTTTTGAGCTTTTCCCTATTACTCCAAACAATATCTATTTTTTCAATTAAATTTTGGTGTTCTATGCCCTCTGCAGGGCACATATAATCCATATCTACAGATTTTAAAAAACCTTCAATTTTTGGATCATATACAATTCCTACCATGGGTATTCCTTGACTAGCTGCATATATTAAAGAATGTAGTCTCATGGCAATTATCATTTCTAGTTTTTTAATAATTCCCATAATATCTTCTACACTATATTTATTTGAAAGGACATAAGTAGAATTATTGTTTACTTTATCTAAAACTTTATTGGAAATTTCCAAATCCTCTGGATAGTGCATAGGTATTAAAATTACATTTACATTTTGTTTTTCTACAATATGATCTATGGCTTTAGCCATATTTACAACTAAATTATCTGAATCCCTCCAGTTTCTAAGGGATACTCCTACCAGTGGCTTGTTTTCTGGTATGGATTCTTTCTTTAATATATTTATTACCTTATCTGGCTTCGTAGGGTTTAAAGTAAATACAGGGTCTGCAGTTACATAAATATTTTCATTATCTACTTTTAATTCTTCTAAAAATATTCTAGAATCCTCATCTCTCAAAGTAATTAAGTCCACTTTATTTAAAATCCTTCTAGTCCAAATTCTATTCATTCTGCCATTAATAGGCCCTACTCCATTGGCATAAACCATTACTTTTTTATTAAAAAATTTAGCCATTCTCATAAGGCTTATGTAATATAATAAGGAACGAGTGCTA
This sequence comes from Tissierellia bacterium, assembly GCA_012799055.1. GTDB lineage: Bacteria > Bacillota > Clostridia > Tissierellales > Tepidimicrobiaceae > JAAZMA01. The sequence continues at coordinate 5,672 of JAAZMA010000006.1, read as the reverse complement.
GTTACATCTTGCAAAAGACTTCCACCACCACTAATAAATAAATCACAGGATTTAATAGTTTCTATTACTGCTTTTATGTTAAATCTATTAACTGCATTGATTTTATATACTTTTTCTGTATAGCTAGGATTCTTAGAGAGAACAGTTATTTCTACATTTTCTATATTATTATTTAAATCATTGACTATAGCCCTTAAAATAGCATCATCTCCACTGTTATCAAAACCATAATAGCCAGAAATTAGTATTTTATTTTTTGTACCCATAATTATTCTCCTTTTTAGCTAATTCCTTTATGCTTTTCATTTTCTAAAATTTCTTTGTAAATTTTAACGTGGTTTTCAGCCATTTTTCGGGAAGAAAAATTTTTCTCCACAGTTTTAAATAAATTTTCTCCCATTTCATCAATTTTGTCTCTATTTTCTGCAAAGAAGACAATTTTATTAGCTAAGGCCTCCCTATCACCTACATTAATAAGCCAACCATTGTGCCCATTTTTTATTAGCTGATTAATACCCCCTACTTCTGTACTAATAATAGTCTTTTTAAGTCTGGCTCCTTCTAAAATAACATAGGGGAAAGATTCACTAACTGAAGTTAATACATTTATATCTATAGCATTAAAAAAAGAATATTGATCTTTCACAAATCCTAAAAAGAAAATTTGATTTTCTAATCCCATTTCTTCTACCAAGGATTTAAGTCTTTTTTCTTCATTTCCCGTACCAGCTATTAAAAATAAAACATCTTCTCTTTGCTCAATTACTATTTTTGCTGCTTTTATAAAAGTTTCATGATCTTTAACTAAATCTAATCTTGCAATAATTCCTACTATTATTTTGTCTTCCTCTGAAATATTATATCTAGACAAAAACTCCTTTCTTGTTACATAATTCATTTCCCCATCTAAATCTATTCCATTATAAACAACAAAAATTTTATTTCCATTAAATCCTCTATTTATTAACATTTCTTTAAAAGTATCAGAAATAGCTATATAATAGTCAAATTTTTTTAAAGCCAATGAATTAATTGCAGTGTAAACTATTCTCTTATAGAAATTATCTTTAAAATCTAGCTTATAATCACTATGTATAGTAGTTAATATAGGTTTTTTTGCCTTCCTTTTCAAAAATACACCTATAAAATTAGCCCTGGCTCCATGACAATGAATTATATCATAGCCTTCTCTATCTATTTCATTCTTTAGTCTATTTATAACCGACATATCCCATCTTTTTTTCTGCTCAAATACCTCTATATTAATTCCTGCCTTTAGGGCATCATAATAAAAGGTATCTTCTATAAAACAAATTACTTTTGCATCTATTAATTTATCAAGTTCTTTTATAAGGGAGATAATATGAGTTTTAGCCCCTCCAGTATCTCCCCCACTAATTAAATGAAGTACTTTCACAATATAAACACTCCTTCCAAAGCTCCTATTTTATTTAAGAGAATAATTTTCCTCATTAGGGGCTAAGGTATTGATAAAAGCCATTGTAATCCATACATATATTGCCATAGCAGGAACTTCAAATATATTTTCCACAAAATTTTGTGCTAAAACCCCAATGGCACCTGAAAACAATCCTATGGCTAAAATTTTCTTTTTATCATCTTTTTGAGCCTTTATTATTCTTGCTGAAAATATAATAAAAGCAATAATTACAAAAGCCAAACCTAATATGCCATATATCCCCATTTCAGTTAAAGTCTTAAGATAGTAATTATCTAAATAAAAGGGTGCCAATTGATTGTTCATGGCAACGGCTCCACCAAATCTTCCTAGGCCTAAACCAAGAAATTTATTTCTTTTCCATCTGTCTATACCTACACTCCATCTATAGAGTCTTCCTGCCTTGGAGGATTTGGCCATATAGGAAGGAGATAACATAAATAAAAGTCGCTGACTCATGGTACCACCAGATAAAATAAATACTCCTCCTAGAAATATAAAGGGCAGTATTAGTTTAGGATTGTAGATAATAATAAAAATAAAAATTGAAAATGCAAAAGCTAACCAAGCTCCTCTAGATAATGTGAAAAACAAACCTAGAAGCATAAGTACAATTGAAATGCCATAAAATCTTTTAGATTTTTTATCTTTACTTGTTAGAATCATGGAAATTGCCATAGGTATAAATAGTACAAATAATGCACCTAGTATATTTGGACTTCCTACTATGGAAAAAGCCCTGGTTCTAACACTTTCTGTAACATCTACCCAGTTTCCAGGCATAGGAACCTTGGCAATATATTGATAAACAGAGTGTAATCCTAAAAACAATCCCATGCCTATCATTAAATTTACTACTTTTTCAGTATCTTCTGATTTACGAATTAATTGGGCCATTGGAAAATACCACAATACCTGTTGAAACACCGCCCTAAATCCTTCAAATGCTATGGATTTATTGGGAGCTACCATCATGGCATGGGTAATTCCCAATATTATATAAATGGCTAATGGTAAACCCATTGGGGTAAAATTATAAGAAATTTCCCCATTGCTTTTAATCCTAACAAATATTACATACATAAATAATATAATTAACAATACTTCATCCCAAATAGAACCTACAATAGCAGGTAAACCAATTCTTCTAATAATAAAGTTTACAAAGATATAAGCTATAGTAAGACCTATTAGTATTCCCCTTATACTTATGCTTTTTATAAAATTATATAGTTTACTATTTTCTAGTATAGGATTTCTGGATTTTTCCTCTACTTTTTTCTCTTTCTTCTTTTTTCCATAAATAAGATTGTATATTTTACTATTTACAACTGATGTATATATAAAGCTATGGAATTTCCTTAAACCCTTATCTATTTTCATTAGAATTCTATATACTAAGCTTGAGTCTATCCAAGTTTTGTACTCTATTGGAGAATTTGAAAAATTATTATTTTTTTCTCTCCGTATATTGAAAAGTAAACTATTATCTGCTAAATCTCTAATTAATAATAGAAAATTAAAAATAAAACTTTCTCTAATAGATTGTTTTATATTCATAATTCTAACTCACTACTTTCAAATTAATTATTTGTACTTTGTAACGATATAAATCAGATTCTATAAAAATTAATTTCCCTTGCCTTAATTCTTGTTTGCCAAATTTGTAACTATTATTTTTATATGGTACCTTTGCTTCAAAGGTTATAATGGCTTTTTCTGTAAAAGGATCTATTGTTTTTATTCTATTTCCATTTTCATCTGTTTCTAGGGTTTCTACTGGTAATATTTCAATATCTTTTATAGTAGCATCTAAATAGTGTTTCATCTCTCCTAAGGTATCTCCAACTTTAACTACATCAAAATATCCCTTGTCCATTATTACACTTGTCTTCACTTCAACTGTATACATCTCGTCTTTTACGGATAAATCTGACAAATCCTTATTTAATATTTTTAACAAAGATAGAACTATTAATAGTAAAACAATTGCTATTGCAATAAAATCTAAAATATTTATTTTGCCAAATAATCTACCTTCTTTATCTATTATTTTCAATTATTTCACCTCAATATACTTAATAGTACTTGGAAACTCAACCTTTGTAGTCTTCATTATAAAAGGAAGACCTACTTTAATTTCTTGACCTCCTAAATCCATATAGGGCCCACTAAAAGCTACCTTTGCCTTTATTTTAATACTTGCTTTAATTTCTTCAGCATCTTCATACACTTTAATTTTAGGATCAGATTTATATACTGGTCTAGTTAGTGATTCTATATTTATTTCTTCCACAAAGGCATTTTGAAGGGCATTTTGGGAAAATATTTGATCTCCTATTTCTAAATCTGTAAGCATATCTTGAGTTATTCCATCTGCCTCTACTATAAATACAATATCCTTTTGATTAGATACAGCTGCTTTTTTTCTAGAACCAAGGATTTTGTCTTTATTTACAAATAATGCTGTCAATAATACTATTATGATAACTATGGTAGTATCTACCCAGTTCCATTTTCTTTTCATTAAATCACCATCCTACCTTGCATTAATTATTTAAACTTCTAATTATTTTCGCCAATTCTCCAGCTTGAGATTTTCTACTATATTTTTGAACTAAATCCCAATTTGGATTATGATTTATTTTAGAATCTCTCCATTGACTATAGTATTTGGTAATGGCCTTACTAATACCTTTAATATTGTCTGGATCTACTACAGTTCCAGTATTAGTTTCCATAATAACTTCTGCAGCAGCTCCCTTTTCAGGCACTATTGCTAAAATAGGCCTATCTGCTCTAATGTATTCAAATATTTTTCCAGAATAAAAGTTTTCTGCCCCCTTTACTTTCCCAATAATCAATAATAATATATCTGAGTTATATAACATTTGTATACTATCCCTGTGGGGCATATAGCCATATGCTTTAAGTTTTCCTACTAAATTGTAATTTACTGCATATTCTTCTACTAAGCTTCCATGTAAATTTCCCACAAGTCGTATTTCTAGTTTTTCTCTATCTACTCCATTCTCCTCAATTGCAATTTTTAATCCTTCTAGAAATTCCGTTAAATTTCGTTTGCCATAAAGGGAGCCAGTATGAGTAATTACAAATTTTTCTCCACCATCTCTTTGATTTACAAGGCCTAAAAAGTCCTCTTCATCATAGCCATTGGGAATATAGGTAGAATGTTCCTTTAATTTAGGTGTATCTTTAATAAAATTTTCTAACATAAATTTTGAATTTGTTATTAAAAAGTCACATTCATTAGTAACTTGTGCTTCCTGTTTTCTTTCCCTATTGTATTTAAGCTTTTTAAAGAAATCATCGGCATAATAGGGGTTATTAGTCCATTCATCCCTAAAATCAACTATCCATTTTATATGAGGAAATTCCCTCTTAAGATAAAGGCCTAGTAAATGTCCACTATAGGGATAAGAAGTAGAATAAATACAATCTATATTTTCCTCCCTAAGTATATTTGCTACTTTTTTTCTGTTAAAATAGTACCAAAAATATTCCCCATCTGGGGGTATTAATCTTGTTCCAATGAATTTAATAGGTAGTCTAAATATACTCTTATTTTCAACAGTTTCATAGGCCTTTAATCTATATACTTTTATATCTTTAGGTAATTCTTCAAGTAGTGTTTCATCTAGTAATTTACCATTGTATTTTTTAGTAACTACCACTGGTTCAATCCCAAATTCAGGTAAATATTTCACAAATTTTAATGTCCTTTGCACTCCACTACCACCCATAGGAGGGAATTGATTAGCTAATATTAATACTTTTTTCATAATTATCCCCTTCCCAATAAAGTGATTTTAAATCCTAATTCTTCAAGTGTTTTTTCATCTAAAAAATTTCTAGTATCGTAAATATGTTTAAACTTCATAAGTTTTGAAATCTTTTCAAAGTCTATATTTCCATATTCCCTATGATTTACCCCTAAAATAAGAATATCTGCATTTTCTGCTGCTTCTTCTATAGAATTTACCATATAATCTTTAAATCTAGTATTGTTTTTTAAAACATAGGGATCATGTAATGCCAGTTTATAATTAGTGTTTTTAAGTATTATATCTGCCAATTTCAGTATAGGGCTTTCCCTAGTGTCATCTATATTAGGTTTGTAAGTAATACCTAATATTCCAATCTTACTATTATCATCTTTTAATATATGCTTTAATCTATTAAATACATGAAT
>JAAZMA010000085.1 GCA_012799055.1 Tissierellia bacterium | reverse complement strand
TTAATTTTTCACGTCTATATAACAAATCGTATCTTTTAATATTAATTTTATATTTTTCTAGTAGTTGATTGATTTCAACTTCTTGAATATCTATATCTAATATTTCATTTATTTGTTTTTCTAAATCTGGAAGAAAGTCTATTATTTTATTTAAGGCATTTGTATTATTTTGATTGTCTAATATATATTGAAACATAGGCCGATGACTCTCTAATATTAAATTATCAATACTGATTTTGTCTAATACATTAGAAGCAAATTCTGGGTTGGTAAACATATATTTTAGCAACTGTTTTTCTGCAATTATATGTCCTTTTTCTTCTAATAGTGGGATAGCTTCTATATATCTATTATTTCTTTTGTGATTATAAGTATACTTAGTATTATTATTGCCTATATTTGCTACTGTTTTTCTCCCTTGTATTTCTTTAATAATGGCTTCTTTAGATATTCTAAGTTTGCCTACAACTTTATTAATATATGCTTCTTGCTCTATGGGACTTTTTATTTCTTTTAATATAGATGCTATTTCCTTACCTAATTTTACTTGGTCTTCTAAATTGTCATTTGGATATTTTTCTTTTGCTACAAGTATTCTATAATCTATAGGATTTAAAGCAGCTTTTATTTGATTTTGTAATGCCTTTTTTCCTTTCACCTTAACAAAATCATCTGGATCCATATTATTAGGAAAAGTCAATATTTTTATATTTATTTCTAAATCTTTTAATATTTCTATACTTCTTAATGTAGCTGTCTTTCCTGCACTATCACCGTCAAAACATATTATCACTTCTTTAAAATATCTTTTTAAAAGAATAGCATGCTTTTTCGTTAGTGATGTCCCTAAGGTAGCTACAACATTTTTAAAGCCCTGTTGATGAAGACTAATTACATCCATATAACCTTCTACTAAAATCACTTGCCCACTTTTAGTATTTTTAATTGCTATATTTAATCCATATAATATCTCGCTTTTATTAAAAAAGTCTGTTTCTGGAGAGTTTAAGTATTTTGGTTCAGTATCATCTAGTACCCTACCACCAAAGCCTACAACATTTCCCTTAATATCAAATATAGGAAACATAATTCGATTTCTAAATCGATCATAATATCCACTTTTTTGTTTGTTTTCGATAATTAAACCAAATTCTTCTAAATCTTTTTCATTATAACCTTCCTTTTTTAAATAATTTAGTAAGTTTCCCCAGCCATCAAAGGCATAGCCTAGACCAAAAATTTTAATTATCCTAGTCGTTAGTCCCCTTTTGATTAAATAGTTTAATGCTAAGTTTTGTCTTTGCACTAGGTTGTCGTAAAAATATCTCCCTGCTTTTCTATTAATTTGAAAAAACTTTTTCTGTTTTCCAATCTTTTCTTTAAATTCATGAGAAACAGGTGATTCATTTATAAAAATATTAGCACGTTGGGCCAATGTTTTTACTGCTTCAATAAAATCTAAGCCTTCTTTTTTCATAATAAACCCAATTACATCTCCACTTTCCCCACAGCCAAAACATTTAAACACTTGTTTTTCCCTGTTTACCATAAAAGAAGGTGTTTTTTCACTATGAAAGGGGCATAAAGCTTTATGGGATGTACCAACAGATTTTAGTTGTACATATTCAGAAATAACTTCTACTATATCATTTTTATATTTTACTTCTTCTATTAATTCTTCTGGAAAATATCTTTCCATCATTATATATCACCTAGCAATATATGCTTTATTATATATTTCTTTATTATTTAATAATTCCCTTCATATAAATACAATCTTTTATAATAAATTTTATTTCCTATAAATCCTGTACCAAGTCAATTTCGACACCCTACGTTTTAATTCCTTCTAACAAGACAAAATAAGTCTATTTTGAATATTCAATATACTTATTGTTTCAAAAATATTTGGGGGATGGTATTACTTTCTTTTGAAAAAGTTTGATTGCTTCATAATCGGTGCAACTAGCTATATAGTCCACAACCACCCTTTTTAAGTCTTCCTTTTTCATTCTCCTTCTATACAGTGAAGGAATTTCCTCGGGTTTGTTCATAAGATAATGAAATAAAAATTCTACAATATAAGTGGCCTTTTCCTTTTCCTCCAGACATAGTTCACCATTATACACTTTATCGAACATGAAACTTCGCAGGTTCATCATTATTTTGTAAAGAGTTTTTGATTGATATATTTTAATTTCTTGATTATTTTCTAACTGTTTTCTTGTTTCTC
>JAAZMA010000073.1 GCA_012799055.1 Tissierellia bacterium | reverse complement strand
CCAAATCTTTCTGCTAATTCTTTTTTAGATATATTTAATTTAATAGTATTGCTATTTTGAATATGGTATTCATAAGTTAAAAATTCAATTATTTTATCTCTAATATTTTTAATGGAGATAAATTTTATTTTGTCTGTAAGTATTATGGTCTTACTAGACAGAACTTCTAAATATTTAATCAGAACTTCTCTATTATTTTGACATAAATCTAGTATTAGGGATTTATCAATATGTAGGATATTACATTTAGTTTTAGAGATGACAGTCATTGGGAATTCATTATTTTTTGAAAAAGCTAAGCTTCCTCCCATAATATCTCCAGGATTAAGGGTAGTTATAGTTAAGACATTTCCACTTTCATCTATCCTTTCAATATGAACAACCCCCTCTAATAAAATATCTATGGTATTACATATTTCATTTTGTAAATATATAATAAAATTTTTTTCATATTGACAAATTCTATAAGAATTATTTTCAAACAATTTTGGAATTTCATCAGGGGAAAATCCATTAAATAAATAGGTACCTTGAATTAAATTTTTATATTTATTAATATTCATAAAAACCTCCAAAAAGTAACTATAGTTACTTTTTATTATAGCATTATATACTATAATGTAGAAGAATAATTTTTTGAAAGGAGATGGACTATGGATATTTTTACTAAGTCTTTATGGATTATTACTGGGATATGGTTTATTGTATCCATGATAAAAGATAAGGAAAGAACGCTAAACTCTATGAAGATGTCCAAAAAAATGATGGGTAATATGTTGGGGCAAATAATAGGAATACTGTTTTTAATAGGGCTTATTCTTACATTTATTCCTCCCCATGTTATTAAAGAGTATTTGGGCGGTTCTAATGTATTTATTGCCACTATTGTTTCAGCATTAATTGGCAGTATTACATTAATCCCAGCTTTTGTAGCATTTCCATTAGTAGGTTCTATTGTAGACATGGGTGCTAGCATAGTTCCAGCAGTGGCATTTTTAACCACATTGACTATGGTAGGTTTTGTAACTTTTAATTTAGAGAAGCAGGAATTCGGGAAGAAATTTGCTTTTTTAAGAAATAGCTTATCTTTTCTATTTGCAATACTGATTTCTATGGTAATGGGGGTTATACTATGATGGATATAATTAAAAAGAATAGATTTTTAGTTGCTGTAATTTTAATCTATTTAGTATTATTTATGACCAATATGGAAAAGGCCAGTTTATCTGTGGGAAATAGTTTTTATTATATAAAAGAAATGCTAATGATAATGCCAGTAATATTTTTATTAACTGCATTAATAGAAGCATGGGTACCAAAGGAAATGATAATGGAATATTTAGGTGATGAATCTGGATTAAAGGGGTCTTTTATATCCCTATTGTTGGGAAGTGTATCAGCAGGTCCAATATATGCAGCTTTTCCAGTATGTAAAACTTTACTTAAAAAAGGGGCTAGTATATCTAATATTGTGGTAATTTTAAGTGCTTGGGCAGTTATAAAAATACCTATGTTAGCCAACGAAGCTAAATTTTTAAGTCCAAAGTTTATGGCTGTGAGATGGATACTTACAACAATATCCATAATTATCATGGGATATATTATCTCAAAGTTAGTAAAAAGAGAAGATATACCAATGGAAGAGGAACGAATAGAGGAAGGTAGACTTTTAATTAAAGAAAAATATTGTATAGGTTGTGGTATCTGTAGGGAATTAGCACCAAAGTATTTTAAGATAGAGAATCAGAAGGCTATAGTTATTAATAAAGATATAGAAGAACAATGGGAAGAAAAAATTAGAAAAGCTAAAGAAAAATGTCCTGCAAATGCCATAGTTTTTTCAGAAGCAAAGAAACCTGGAAAAAGATTTAATAAGGAATTAACTGAAATAGAATAGAGTAAATATCCCCAGAAGCTACCTTTTAATGAATAATCCCTTAAAAGGTAGCTTCCAATTTTCATTATTTTATATAATTCAAAAGTTTATTTTATCTTACTCTCTAATTCTTCCAATAAACTTGTATATTTTGTAATATTCCCCATTTCTTCAGCTTTTTTATCTATTTCATTACATTTTTCATCTATTTCTTTTTTGGCTTTTTCCGTTAGCATAGTGTTT
>JAAZMA010000064.1 GCA_012799055.1 Tissierellia bacterium | reverse complement strand
TAAGGTTTGCAGGTAGAAGAGTAAAACGCCTCTGCAAGCTTCAAACAGATCCGAGAAATGTATTTGAAGGGAGAAGATTAATATGATTAAGGTTATTATTGTAGGAGCAGGTTGGGCAGGTGTTGCGCTACATCTAAAATTCCATAGAATTATATATTAAAATATATTTTAAAATTATCTTCTCCTAACCATTGAATTTTTTTAATTATCTGTCTTATTGAAATTTGTTTATCTTCCATGGAAAGTTTATCCCAAGCTAATAAAAGAGAAATAATTCCTTTTCTTAAAATTCTAGCATCTTTAACATTTTTTTTATCATTAAGTTTTTTAGTTTCTAGTTTTAGTAAAATTTCATTTTGTTTACTAATTTCATTAGAAATTGAATTTATTTTATCAGCCACTATTATTGCAGCATTATCATTAAGTAATATTAATTTATTGGTTAAACTCTCAATGTCTTTATTATACTTTTTTATTATGGACTTAATATTTTCAATTTCTTTATCAATATCATATTCATTTAATGTATTAGAATATAAATATCTACTGAAAGAAGTTTCATTTTCTGCAAATCCCTTTAATAATTCTAATATATCAGATTCTAATTTTGAAATCTCTATTCTTTTGGCATCACAACTGCCGGGATTGTACTTTTTAGCGGAACATTGAAAGTAGTATTTAACTATTCCATTTTTATTTGGTCTCGAACCTGCATTTACAAACATTCCACTTCCACATTTACATTTAACTAAATGTGCTAAAAAAGTTTTTTGAGAAGTTCTTGGTCTAGCTTCTATAGCTCTACTATCTAATTCTAAATTAGCTTTTACCCAAGTTTTAGAATCAATAATTCCTTCATGAATCGAAACAGTTGCTAACATGTCTTTAAAATTATATTCTTTCTTCCCATCTTTTTTACGAGGACGTCTGTTATAGGGTAAATATCCTTTTCCATTTAATTCTCCCATAACAGTATAACCAAACTTTTCTAAATATAACTTTGACCTTTCATCACTTTTACAATAAACAGGGTTTCTTATTATATTTTGTATAGTTTTACTAGGAATATTTAACATTTTAGAAATGGATGATAAAGTATATCCTTCTGAAGCTAAATTAAAGATTTTTTCGATAATATATTTTTTCTCAGGAATAACCTCAAGGTAAACTCTTTTTTTCGAACCTTCGGTAATTTTTACAGATCTATAGCCAGTAGGTGGAGTACCACCACTCCAACGACCTAATTTAGCTAATTCAAGCATATTATCTTTAATACGTTGAGCAATGTTCATACGTTCCATTTCTGCAAAACCAGCCATTATAGTCATCATCATCATGCCCACTGGGGTTGATGGATCAAATCCTTCAGTAATAGAAACTAAACGAACATTATGCTTTTCTAAAATATCATAAGTATTCATGAAATCAACTATATTTCTAGCAATTCTATCTATTTTATAGCAAGCAATAATATCAAATTTCTTATTTTTAGCGAGCATCATCATTCTTTGAAATTGAGGTCTATTTGTATTACCACCACTAAATCCTTCATCTTGAAAGACTTCGAATTCATAATCACCATCTTTATTTAAAAAATAGTTCTTGCACATTTGAATTTGATTATTAATAGATTCACCTTTATCAGTTTCTCTAGATTTACGTGAGTAAATTGCAACTTTTTTCAAGTTATCACCTCTTTTAAGTTTATAAATTCAAATAATTGATTACATGGTAATCCTAACATGCAAGATATTTGCTCTATTGTTAAACCATCTAGATCAATATTATCAAAATTTATATTCATAAGTTTAAATGCAAAATAGTTTGCTTGTTTTTCAAGTTTTCCAGTATTAATAAATTTTCTATTAAAAGCTGCTTGATAAATATCAGTATGAAGTAAAGCATGACCTAATTCATGTAATAAAATAAATTTCTCTAAATTACTTGGCATATCATTTCTAATAAAAATTACTTCATTATTTAAATAATCTCTATAATATAAACTATCATTATTTTTTAGCATGATATTATTAGAATCAATTTTATAGATGCGTATATTTAAACAGTCTAATAATTCAAATACGTCATTTGTATTATACGTATCTATAAGGCCTGCGATAATGTTGTCTATCCATATATGATTCATAAAGCATCCTCTATTTTCTATATTTTAAACCAAGTAATTTAAGTTGACTTAGTAATTCATTAGCAAATTCTATTATTTCTTCATTAGTAAGTTTATCAATATCAAATCCGCCAAATCCCATTATAGTAGGTTGTTTTAATATAAATTTCATAGCAGCTTCAGGAGTTTTAAATTCACCAGTTTCAAATAAAAATTCTTCTTCTTTTATTTGTTTGGATTGCTTATCCCAATTATCTAAATCATCCTTTGTAATTGGTTCACTTTTCATAATATCTTCAATATTTATTTCAAGTGCATCAGCTAACTTTCCTAATGTAGTTAATGATGGATTTTTCTTTTCATCACGTTCTAAAGCACTTATATATCCAGCACTAACTCCACTAAGCCTTGCTAATTCATTCACTCCTATTTTTTTTGATTCTCTAATTAATTTCAAATTTTTACCTAACATTATAAAATCACTTCCTT
>JAAZMA010000286.1 GCA_012799055.1 Tissierellia bacterium | reverse complement strand
TGGTGGGGAACTCTTGCTATAATGACTTTATTAGTTGTTTTTTCTGTAGCCTATAATTTGGCTAAATCCTATGAAGTAGACCCATTAGCCGCTGGACTTATTGCAGTTGGAGCTTTTTTTGCAACATTACCTCAAGCTCATGGAGATGCTGGTTGGGGATATATTCACTGGGGATATTTACAGGCTACAGGATTATTTACAGGATTAATTGTAGCATTAATTTCTACAGAGATATTTGTAAAATTAATTAAGAAAGATTTAACTATTAAAATGCCAGAAGAAGTGCCACCAGCAGTAGGAAGAGCTTTTGCAGCAGTTATACCAGGCATGATTAGCATATTTATTTTTGGAACGGTGTTTTTTATAATTGACAAACTAGGTGGCGTAAGTTTATATGATGTAATCTATAAGGGAATACAAAGTCCATTACAAAATTTAGGTCAGGGGGTAGGTTCTGCCATAGTAATGACTATGCTAATTAATCTATTTTGGTTCTTTGGTCTACATGGAGCTAATGTATTAGGACCTATAATGGATGCTATATATTTACCAGCCCTTACAGATAATGCAGATGCCATTGCCAAGGGATTAGAAGCACCTAATGCCATAACTAGAGTATTCTTTGATACTTATGTTCACTTAGGTGGGGCAGGAGCCACATTGGCTCTAATAGTAGCTATATTTATAGTATCTAAAAATAGAAAAGAATACAGAGAAGTGGCTAAATTATCAGCACCATCAGGTATATTCCAAATTAATGAACCTATGATGTTTGGAATACCTATAGTTTTAAATCCAATATTATTTATACCATTTATAATTACACCAGGAATCTTAACTTTAATAGCCTATTTAGGAACTGTATCAGGTTTTGCACCTGCTACCTATATAGCCATCCCTTGGACTACACCACCAATTATAGGTGCATTTCTAGCAACAGGAGCTACAGCTGCTAGTATAAGAGCAGCTATATTAGCAGCCATAAACTTTATAGTAGCAGTATTAATCTATTTACCCTTTGTAAAATTAGCCGATAGACAAAGGGTAAAGTCCAAATAATTTAATTCTAAGGGGAAATAGAATCCTATTTCCCCTAAATTACATAAAAGTGTTTGCTTATTTAAGCAAAGTATTTTAATCTTTATATATAATTAAATTCAGTAAGAATACTTTACAAGGAGAGATGGATATGGACTTAGAGCTGATAATAATGAATCTAATAAATTATAGTGGTGAGGCCAGGAGTTTAAGTATGGAGGCTATACAATATGGGAAAAGTGGAGATTTTGAAAAAGCAAGAAATAATTTAGATAATGCAAATAAAAGTATTTCTAAAGCCCATAAAAGTCAAACAGAATTAATTCAATCTGAAGCTAGGGGAGATAAACAGGAATTGTCCCTATTACTTGTTCATGCTCAAGACCATTTAATGAATGCTATAACTATAAGGGATATGGCTAGGGAATTTATAGATTTATATGAAATGGTCTTAGGAGAAAAGGGTGATTTAAATGCATAAATTAGGAGTATCAATTTATCCTGATAAATCTAATATAGAAGAAGATAAAAAATATTTAAGTTTAGCAAGAAAATTTGGCTTTGAAAGGGT
>JAAZMA010000002.1 GCA_012799055.1 Tissierellia bacterium | reverse complement strand
TTTTTTTGTTTTACTATATAGGTATTTTCATCTATTAAATCTCGGGCTACATAACCTTCCACATATCTACTGGGGATTCCCTGTAGCCTAAGCATTATTGCCATAGTGGTGGCATAATAGGTACAATAGCCTTCTTTAGATTCAAATAGGAAATAATCTATAAATTCCCGATTTTTAGGAGGAACTTCCACATCTGTATTATATTTAAAATTTTTTCTCAAATAATTTTCTATGGCTACAGCCTTTTCATAATCTGTATTACTGTCCTTTACAATTTCATTTACTAGGTCCTTGGTTTCCTTTGTTATTTTAAATTTTGGAATTTGCAAATATTTATTTAGATTTTTTATATCTTTTTTACTTTCATTAATCCCTAAAGCTATTAATTTTTCATAGGGTAATGGTTCTAATATACTAATTGTATAATTTTCCCCTGCATATATACCAGGGGGAAAATTCAATTCAAAATCAGGGCCTAATTGTATTTCATAATTACCATCTAAATACACTGTATTGGGACTATAAGGGCTAAAAAGAGTAGTGGAGGAGAAAAAGTGATTTATAATGGTAATATCTTTATATTCATAATATTTTTTATGAGAATTTGGAATTTTATCAAAGTCTTGTCCATTTAAATAAGTTTCCATGGGATTGTCTAAGGATTTCCACACATTTCCTGTATATGTATGTCTAATATTTCCCCTAAGATAAAAGGGACCTTCCCCATAAACTGTCATTACTTTTTTATCACTTATTCTAACGGGTCCTCCTAGACGTGAAGTTTGTCTTTGATACCCTGTTTTGGAAAAATCAAAGGATTCAGCTTCTCCTTCTCCCCTAAAATCACTGTCTGATGAACGCATATCTTCCATTCCAGGAAATATTCCATAAGCAGTGTCTTGTAGCCAAGACCAGCGTATGGCTTTATGAGTTTTAGGGACAATAAATGCAATAATTACAATTAAAAAACTATATGTAATAATAATTTTAAGCCAAGGCATATTAATTTCATTGGATTTTAATTTTCCTTTAGAATATTTATCTAAACCTAGTAGGATAAAATATAAAAAGAAAAATAATCCTATTAATAAATAGGCTATGTCAAAAAATACATACCAATAATATACGAAGACACCAATGTAGACAGGTAATAGAAAATATATTTTCTTCTTTTTAAATATAATATACCCAGTATAAAGGGATACTAGGGCTATTAAAATTCCCCAAAACCACAATGTGTTTTTAGGAGTTAAATATTCTTTACCTATTATATAATTAATAATATTTTGTAAAAATTCATAAATAATTTCAATTAAATTTTCCATAAAAGGGAAATAGTGATTTACAATAATACCTATTATTAATGCAGCTATAACTATTAAAAATAAAAATATTGGATTAAATATGAAGAACTTAACTATTCCACCAATAATAATTACAAAAGCTATTTGTTTAAAAAAACTTAAGTTTAAATCCATAGCTAGTCCTAGCATATATAGAAGAATAAATACAAGACTAAAATAGATAATGTTTTTTATTATTTTTTCAGTTTTATTAATATATTTATCCATTTTTGCCCTCCAATGCTTCTTTTATACTAGTGTGGTAGTCTAGTAAATATAGGGGGATACCTTCTTCTTTTAATCCCATATCTACACTAGATTCTAAATAGCCTATATTATTTTCTCTATCTAAGGCTAAGATAAATAGGGGCTTTAGGCCCTTAGTTTTTAAATAAATACCTAGGGTTCCCATGGATTTATCTAAAACTGGGGTAATGATTATAATTGTCATATCTTTATTTAAATTATCTATATTTCCCATAAGAAAATTGTTAAATTTAATATTTCCATTGGCTTTAAATCGGGCTAAAAATTCTAAAAATCCTTTTAAATCTGAACTATCATGTCCTTCTAATTGAATTATTTCTTCATTGTTTTGAGTATAAAAATACACTGGAATATTTTGATTTATATAATAATTTATTATACTAAGACTTATATCTACAATTTTATCTTCTAATTGCCGATCCATATCTTTTTTAAAATATTCCATATAATTATTTACAAAGATTATTACTTGGGCATCCCCACGTTTTTCATATTCTTTAATAATTATATCATCTAATTTTGCTGACAGCTTCCAATGTATGGATTTAATACTGTCTCCTTCTCTAAAATCTCTTAAATTAGCTATTCTACTTCTATCTTGAAATATAAGGTCTTCAATGGATAGCTCTCCCATTTGCTCTACAGAGTTTATGGTGAAATTAGAAAGTTCAATTGCCTCTGGATAAACTAATAGGGAAGTTTTAGATGAATATTTTTTCCTTAATGAATAAATGCCAAATACATCTGAAATAATTACTTCCACAGTTCCTAATTCATAATAGCCTCGTCTTTTTAAATCTATAGTTTCATTATATGTATATAATTCATGGGGCCTTAGGCTTTTTATAATTTTTTCTGGAGTTTTCTTTGTAAGTTTCTTAGAAATATGACTGTGGATTTCTAAATAGGGAATATGAAAAAAAGTATTATTGTCTATTTTATAATCTATGGTAATTTCATCTCCAGCATATAGAGATTTATTGGGCAATTTAACAGTAATATTTAATTTGTTTAAAATAATTAGAATATGAATTAGGGGGACTAAGAAAAATAGGGAATAGGTATATAGCAAAAAATAGGGCATAGTTCCCCCAACTAATAGGGCATAGCTAAGTAGTATTATAAATAGTATTATAAAAGGAATTTTCTTTTTCATCTATATCACCGGAACAAATATTGTTTTTACTAATTCTTCTAAAATATTTTCTGGAGTTTTCCTTTCAATTCTAGCTTCTGGAGATAAAATTATTCTATGGGCAAAGACTGGTATCACCATTTCTTTTACATCATCAGGAATAATATAATCTCTATTTTCTAAAAAGGCCTTGGATTTTGCAGCTCTTAATAAATCAATGGAGGCACGGGGACTGGCTCCCAATTGTATATCCTTTGAGTCTCTAGTGGCATTGGAAATATTTATAATATATTTTATTATATCATTATGAACTGTGAGATTTTCTATTTTTTCTTGCATGTCTAAAATATCCTCTCTATTTGCCACAGGCTTAAGTATATTTGGTTTAATATTTTTATAATTTTTTAGTATTTCCTCTTCAAAATCTTTTTCTGGATAGCCTATGGATATTCTCATTAAAAAACGGTCTAATTGGGCTTCAGGTAGAGGGAAGGTGCCTTGATATTCCAATGGGTTTTGGGTGGCTAAAACTATAAAGGGTTCTTCTAATATATAGTCTTTGTCATCTGTAGA
>JAAZMA010000106.1 GCA_012799055.1 Tissierellia bacterium | reverse complement strand
TTCATAGATTTTGTAGCTAAAATAAATTCTTCTCTACCATATACTTTCAGTCCATATCCTATTAAGGATTCACTTATGGTATATCCCCTAGCTGTGTCAATAAAGTTAATTCCTGCATCTTTAGCAGCTCCTATTAATCTAATAGCTTCATCTTTGTCCACCCTTTGAATAGGAATTCCTCCAAATCCAATTACTGACACATTAAAATTGGTCCTACCTAATCTTCTTTTCTCCATATTTGCCCTCCTACCAGCGAATTATTATATTGGTGTAACCTTTATTAATTAATCTTTGTAACCATCTTTTTATATATATTTTATAAAACTCCCTAGTTCCAGGTAACACCATGGTAATGCCAATAATATCGGTAACTATTCCTGGAAGAAGTAGTAAAAATCCTCCTACTAATATACAAAATCCTGTTATTATTTCATCTCCTGGAACTCTTCCTTGTCCCATTTCTCTATTAATATCCCTAAGTATTAATCTTCCCTCAGATTTTGCTAAATAATAACCAGCAACTCCTGTGGCTATAATTAAAATTATAGTAGGCCCAAAACCCATAGATTGAGACGCCTTAACTAGTATATATAAATCTAGTATTGGCATTAAAATAATCAGTGGTATTAATTTACCCATATTCCTTCCTCCTGAAATAGTTATCACATATTTAATTAAAATACCTTAGCCTCACCTTTATATATTCGACCTGTTATAGCATCTACAGTTATAGTATCTCCATCTTTTATTATTTCAGTAGCATTTTTTGCACCTACAATAGTTGGTTTACCTAAATTTAGTCCAACAATAGCTGCATGAGATGTTAAACCACCTTGTTCTACAACTATAGCTGAGGATTTTTCCATATATTGTACCATATCTCTATCTGTAAATTTAGCTATTATAATATCCTCATCTTTAAATTTGCCTTCTAGTTCTTCTTTGTTGCTACCTATACATACCCTACCAGATACAGATTTTTTACCTATACCTACACCTTTTAATAATACTTTTCCTACTGTATGAACTTTTATTAAATTTGTGGTTCCAGTAACTCCAACGGGAATACCTGCAGTTATAACTATTAAATCTCCTTCATTGACATATCCTTTTTCTACAGCAGAGTTAATTGACCAATCTAAAACTTCATCAGTATTATTACTTTTTGCTGAAATTACTGGATATACTCCCCATACCAAAGATAATTTTCTCATTACCTTTTCTGATGTGGTAGCTGCAATTATTGGAGCCCTTGGTCTAAATTTAGATATAGCCCTGGAAGTATAACCAGATGAAGTAGCTGTAACAATAGCATTTGCATCTAAATCTTCGGCAGTGGTACAAGTAGCCTTACTAATGGCATTAGTTGTTGATATATCCTTTGTGCTAGTTTTAGATCTTAGTATTTCTGTATAGTCTAAGGATTCTTCTGTTTTTGTGGCTATTTTATACATAGTCTTTACAGATTCTATGGGATATTTTCCTATGGCTGTTTCCCCTGATAACATTATGGCATCTGAGCCATCTAAAATTGCATTGGCCACATCTGTAACCTCTGCCCTTGTAGGTCTTGGGTTTCTGATCATAGAGTCTAGCATTTGAGTAGCAGTAATTACTGGTTTTCCTGCCATATTACATTTTTTAATAATTCGTTTTTGTATTAGAGGAATTTCTTCAGTTAAAATTTCTACTCCTAAATCTCCTCTAGCTACCATTATCCCATTAGCAGCTTCTATTATTTCCTCTATATTTTCTACACCTTCTTGATTTTCAATTTTAGCAATAATATCAATGTCTTCACCATTGTTTTCTTCTAATATTTTTCTAATTTCAATTACATCTTCTGCTTTTCTAATAAAGGATGCTGCAATAAAATCTATATCATTTTCTATTGCAAATTTAATGTCTTTAATATCCTTTTCTGTAATTGCTGGTAAATTAATAAGCACATTAGGTACATTTAGGCCCTTATGGTCTTTTAATGTCCCACCATTAATAACTTTGCAGATTATATCTTCCTTATCTACAATATCTTCCACCACTAATTCCACTAATCCATCATCTAAGAGTATTCTATCTCCTTTTTCAACATCCTTAGCCAATCCCTTATAGGAGACAGATGCTCTTTCTTTGTCCCCAATTATATCCTTGACAGTTAAAGTAAATATGTCTCCATCTTTTAATTCTATTTCTTCTTTAAATTTTCCCAATCTAATTTCTGGCCCCTTAGTATCCACCATTATTCCTATGGGCAAATTCATCTCTTCTCTTATTTTTTTAACCATGTCAATTCTCATTTTATGCTCTTCATGGTTTCCATGGGAAAAATTTAATCTTACTACATTTAAACCTTCCTTAAATAATTGTCTTAATACATTTTCATCAGTTGCAGGACCTATGGTGCAAACAATTTTAGTTTTTTTCATCTCTACACCCCATTCCCTATATTGAAAGTATTTTTGCCATTTCATACATTCCCATATCTAATTCTTTTTCTGTATTTAAGGCTTCTTCTAAGTCTATATGGATTATTTCATTGCATTTTATTCCTAAGGCCTTTCCAGCTTCTCCTTGAAGTAAAAGTTTTAGGGCCTTGTGTCCCATTTTACTAGCCATAATCCTATCAAAGGCAGTTGGTGAACCTCCTCTTTGAATATGACCAAGTATTGTAACTCTAGTTTCAGTACCAGTTTTTTTCTCTATTTCCTCAGCTACTTCATAGGCATTACCTACACCTTCTGCAAGAGCTATTATATGATGAAGTTTTCCCCTATTTTTACCTTGAATAACCCTTTTACATACTTCATCCATATTAAAATCTACTTCTGGAACTATAATGCTTTCAGCACCACCTGCTAAACCTGAGTATAGTGCAATGTCCCCACAATTTCTTCCCATTACTTCTACAATATTTGCCCTTCCATGGGATGTAGATGTATCTCTAATTTTTCCTATTGCATCTACTACAGTTTCTACTGCAGTCATAAAACCAATAGTATAGTCAGTATAGCCCATGTCATTATCAATGGTACAAGGGATACAAATTGTTGGTACTCCATTTTCAAATAATTTCTGTGCACCTCTAAAGGTACCATCTCCACCTAATACAATAAGTCCATCTATGCCAAATACTCTAATTACATTTAGAGCCTTTTCTAATCCTTCTTCAGTTTTAAATTCATCACATCTTGCAGATCTTAACATAGTGCCTCCCCTATGAATTATATCTGCAACAGAAGATAAATTCATCTCTTCTATTTCTCCATTTAATAATCCATTATAACCTTGTTTTATACCTAGCACATTTAGATCATTGTAAATAGCAGTTCTTACTATAGATCTAATGGCTGCATTCATTCCTGGAGCATCTCCTCCACTAGTTATTATACCTATAGTCTTCATATTTTACCTCCTAAATTTTTAAAAATTTTGTTAGATTAATCCTAATTCATATAATACTGCATGTATTTCTTTGGCCTCAAATTCAGGTACTAAAATTTCATACAATTCTTCATCTCCTTCTTTGGCAAAAAATTGTTTTTTTACTAGAAAACCTTCTTCTTTCAGTTTTTGCTCTATATCCGTTGCCATTTCCTTACCTGTAGCCAAATAAATCGCAGTCCACATTTTTATACTCTCCTAACTAATACTAGTTATAGAATTAATATATATTTTCCTACACCAAATATTATAACACAAATAGACAATGTTTTAAAATTTATTATATTATGAAACCTTTACATTGTTTTCTCCTAGGGTTTTAGCTAATTCTTCAAATAGTAGTTTGTTCTCTATATTTACCCATAATTCCCTATGGGCTATTACTGTTTTTTCTTCAGCTTCCATATATACATATACTGGTGTTTCTCCTTTATATTTTTTTAATATTTCTTTTATAGAATCAAAAGTAGTTAGTGGTCTACCCTTTGAAATTTTTAAATATACTTTTCCCTCTTTGTATTTATTTAATTGAGATATTTTTTCGCAAATAATTTTAGGCTCTTCTTCTTCGGATAAACTAATCTTCCCTTCTATTACTACTAAACTATCCTCTTCTATTAAGCTATTGTATCTATCAAAAGTTGCTGGAAACACAATGCATTCCACAACTCCATAAAGATCTTCTAGGGTAATAAAAGCCATCATATTATTATTTTTAGTTATCATATTCTTTTTCTTTACTACTATACCACCTAGGGTTACTTTTTTACCATCTATGTTTTCAACTATTCCACCTTCCATATCTTCTTGCACTTCAAATAATTGTGTAGTAGTAATGGTTGATATTTTATTTAATTCTTTTTCATAGGGCTTTAGTGGATGACCACTTATATATATACCTAACATTTCCTTTTCCATAGTTAATAAGGCTTTTTGATTAAATTCCTTTAAATCTGGTAAATTATCCTTGGATATTTTAGTATCTATGGTTTCAAACATGGAAAATTGTCCATCTATATTTCTTTTTTTATCAGCATGAATACTATCTATGGTTCTTTCAAATATAGCTAAATATTGTGCCCTATTTCCTCCTAAACTATCCATGGCACCAGATTTAATTAAACTTTCCACAGCCCTTTTATTCATTACAGTGGAATCAATATTTTCAATTCTTTCACAAAAATCAGTAAAACTGTTGAATTTTCCATCTTTTCTAGCCTTCACAATAGTTTCTGCAAATCCTTCCCCTACATTTTTCACTGCAAGAAGGCCAAATCTAATTTTCCCATCTATTACAGTAAATTTTTCATAGGATTCATTTATATCAGGTGGTAGTACTTCTATACTTAATCTTTTACATTCTTGAATATATAATGAAACAGAATTAGTATCTCCCATTACTGAAGAAATTAAGGCTGCCATAAATTCCACTGGATAATAGTGTTTTAGCCAAGCAGTTCTATAGGCTACTACTGCATAAGCTGCTGAGTGGCTTTTATTAAAAGCATAATTTGCAAAATCAATCATCAAATCATATATTTTATTTGCAGTTTTCTCATCTACTCCATTTCTAATGGCACCTGGAATTGTAACTTCTCCATTTTCATCTACTTCTCCATAAATAAACCTTTTTCTTTCCTCTTCCATAACATCCATTTTCTTTTTAGACATGGCTCTCCTTACTAAATCTGCCCCTCCCATAGAAAATCCACCAATGTCCCTGACTATTTGCATTACCTGTTCTTGATACACAATGCACCCATAGGTTACATCTAATATGGGAATTAACTTTGGATGTAAATACTCTATATTATCTGGATTATTTTTATTTTGTATATATTGAGGAATTTGATTCATAGGCCCTGGTCTAAATAGGGAATTTGCTGCTATTAGATTTTCAAATACATTTGGCTTTAGTTCTTTTAAAAATCGTCTCATACCTGCAGATTCAAATTGAAATATGCCTAAGGTGTTCCCCTTAGTGAACATTTCTATAACCTCTGGATCATCATAGGTTAAATTAGAAAAATCTATTTTTTCTCCATAATTTCTTTCTATTAAATCTATAGTATCCCGAATTACTGTGAGAGTTCTTAAACCTAAAAAATCCATTTTTAATAGTCCCAATTCTTCTAATTCAATCATGTCAAATTGGGTAGTAATGGCATCGTTGTTTCGAAGTAATGGTACATAGTTTGTAATAGGTTCTTTAGAAATTACTACCCCTGCTGCATGGGTGGAAGTATGTCTAGGCATTCCCTCTACAGCTAGGGCTATATCAATTAAGTGTTCTATTTTTTCATTGGTTTTGTACATTTCCTTTAAATTCTTATTTATTTCCAAAGCTTTGGAAATAGTAATCCCTAATTCCATGGGAATTTGCTTTGCAATATAGTCAACTTCTCCATAGGGCATATTTAAAGCCCTTCCCACATCTCTAATAGCCCCTCTAGCTGCCATAGTACCAAAGGTGGCAATTTGAGCAACTCTATCCTCCCCATATTTTTCTATTACATAATCTATAACTTCTTCTCGCCTTTCATAACAAAAATCTATATCTATATCTGGCATACTAACTCTTTCAGGATTTAAAAATCTTTCAAATAACAAATCGTATTCTAAAGGATCTATATCTATTATGCCTAAAGCATAGGAGACTATAGAACCTGCAGCAGAACCTCGTCCTGGCCCTACCATTATATTTTTTTCATTGGCAAATCTTATAAAATCCCAGACTATTAAAAAATAATCAGTATAACCCATATTTACAATGGTATTAAATTCATAATTAAATCTTTCTTCTATTTCAGGGGTAATGATTTCATATCGATTTTCAAGTCCCCTAATACATAGTTCTTTTAAATATTCTTCTTTAGTATAGCCTTTTGGAACATCATATCCTGGTAAATGTAATGTATCAAAATCTAATTCTACATTACATCTTTCCCCAATTTTTACTGTATTAATTAGTGCTTCTTCTACATGATTAAATAAGAATTTCATTTCATCATAGGATTTTAAGTAGAATTCATTGGTGGGAAATTTCATTCTATCAGTATCTTCAATAGTCTTACCTGTTTGTATACAAAGTAATACATCGTGTACTATATAGTCTTCTTTATTTATATAATGGACATCATTGGTGGCAACTAAAGGTATTCCTGTTTCATTGCTTATTTGAATTAATTCTTTATTAACTTGTTTTTGTTCTTCTAGTCCATGGTCTTGTAGTTCCAAATAAAAATTATTTTGACCAAAGATTTTATTATATTTAAGAGCAATCTCTTTTGCCCTATTATAGTTTCCATTTAATAAATGTTGTTGTACCTCTCCAGCCAAACAGGAACTTAAGGCAATTATGCCTTCACTATATTTTTCTAATATACTAAAATCCACCCTTGGTTTATAATAAAAACCATTTACATATCCTTCTGATACTATTTTCATTAAATTTTCATAGCCTATATTGTTTTCTGCTAATAATACTAAATGATACTGATTTTTATCCTTAGGCTCTTTTTCTGTATATTTATTTATAGCCATATATACTTCTGAACCAAGTATTGGATTAATACCTCTTTTTTTAGCTTCTTTATAAAATTCAATAACTCCAAACATAGAACCATGATCAGTAATAGCAATGGCATCCATACCTAATTCTTTGGTTCTATCTAACAATTCTCCTATTCTACAGGAACCATCTAATAAGGAGTATTCAGTATGAACATGAAGATGGACAAATTTATCCTTGTATTTCATGTTAAAACCCTTTCTTAAAAATATTTATATATTGATTTTATCATATATTAGAAAAAAATAAACTCCCTATTGGAGAGTTGGTTTTT
>JAAZMA010000182.1 GCA_012799055.1 Tissierellia bacterium | reverse complement strand
TCTATTTAATGGGTGTGCAAAGCCTACATTATTCTATTGCCCACTTTTAGAAAATTTAAAAGTGGGCATGTTTTGTAATGCAAGGAGGACAGTTCTCCTTGCATTAGTTTTGCCATAAATTGGTGCTGCACCAATAACTGTCCCTGGTGCATCTAGTGCAAAAAGAACTGTCCCTGGTGCATCTAAGCTTCTATACTTCCAAGAAACTCCATCACCATAGAAATAAATTCTTCTGGTTTTTCATACATAGAGGCATGGCCTACATTTTCTATGGTTTTCCATATGGAATCTTTAATTTCATTGTGAATTAATTCTTGATATTCAATTGGAGTAATTACATCAAGTTCTGAACTTATGATTAATGTAGGTACATCAATATGCTTTAATTGATCTTTTACATTAAAGCCATTGGCACTGTTTAAGGCATTTTTAAATCTTTGAAACCATTCTTCATCTATAATTTTATTAAACACCTTTTCTAATTCCTTTATGCTTTCATAATTTTCTTTGTAATAGCTATAGGAATACATATAAGGCATAGTACAATTTAAAAATATTGAAGAATCTAAGGTAGATGCTGCTTTTATCCATTGCGCTGCTATTCTTTTCATATAATCTGTAGTATGACTATCTGTATTAGATAAAATTAAGGATTTAACCATATTAGGATATTTATAAGTAAAATCTAAAGCAATTTTTCCACCATAGGACATCCCCAATAAATTTACTCTCTTTAATCCCAATTTATTTAAAAACTTTTTTAAAATCTCAACTTGAGTATCTATGGTATATTCCCCATTGGAACTATCTGATTTCCCCTGGTCTAGTAAATCTATTGTAATCATATTATAATTTTTGGACACTGTTTTAATAAAAGGCGACCAGCTATTAGTTGACATTAACATACCATTTAAAAAAAGTATAGCTTCTCCCTTGCCATATTGTTTGTAATGTATATTTTTGTTGTCTATATTTATATAGGTCATTGTATCATCTCCTGTTTAATACTAATATTATTATAACAAAACAACTAAAGTTTTGCTTTGGTTTATTAGAATTCAAAGGAGATATACTTTTTCTATTTAGTTTTAGAGAGGGGTTTTTTCTATTTCATTTGCTAATAGCTGTGCCTTTTCCCTCAATTCTACAGTAATTTTATTTATATTCTCAGTTAATTTGCTTATATCATTGCTTATATTGA
Source organism: Tissierellia bacterium (assembly GCA_012799055.1). Taxonomy (GTDB): domain Bacteria; phylum Bacillota; class Clostridia; order Tissierellales; family Tepidimicrobiaceae; genus JAAZMA01. Next base: position 753 of record JAAZMA010000182.1, on the reverse strand, counting down.
TTTGATGAGATGAGATGGTTAATAATTCATCTAAACTATTATTTACTTTATTAGTAGAATTCTTAAGTTCTTCAACAACTTCATTGGCATTTACTACATAGTCCTTTGTTGCATTTGCTAGTTTTCTTATTTCTTCTGCAACAACTGTAAATCCACCACCACTTTGTCCAATTCTTGCTGCTTCTATGGTAGCATTTAGTCCTAATATATTTGTCTTGTTTGATATATTTTTAATAAATTCTAATATTTCCCCTGTCTCTTCTACACTTTTCATTGAGTCATTAGTTACTGTATTTAAATCTTCACTTACTTGTTCAAGTTTAAGTGAACTTTCAGTTATTGTTTCAGTAATTAACAACATTTGTTGCATAGTCTCATGTAGATTTTCAGCTAAATTTAACAATAAATCTTGCTTGTCTGTAGCTTCTGTAAAAACCACGGAGCCAATTATATCCTCTTTGCTATTAAAAATTGGCAAACCTATGGCGATATATGGGAACCCAAATACATCTGCTTCTACTTTTCTAACTATCTTTTTTTCATTAATAATTGCTTCATATGCTACAGATCCCTTTATATGAGATGTTCCACTTTTTATTTTATGGTCATGGGTTTTACCTGGAACATATATAAGACATTGTTCTAAATCACATACAGAGACAGAAAAATCTGTGTTTGTCAATTCATTTATATAAGGAGCAACCTGCACAAAGCTGTTTAAAACATCTCCCATATTGCACCTCTTTTCGTATA
>JAAZMA010000359.1 GCA_012799055.1 Tissierellia bacterium | reverse complement strand
GAAAAGCTTAAGGATATTTTAGAAGAATATGCAGATAGTATTGGCCTAGGTTCAGAAATTATTCTTTCAGTAGAAGAAAGAGGTCTTGTAATTAGATTTATGGATAATGTACTATTTGATTCTGGAAAGGCTGACTTAAAACCAGAATCTGTTAAGATTTTAAAATCAATTGCAGAAATTTTAAATCGAGAGGAATTCCAAGACAAATTAATTAAGATTGAAGGGCATACAGATACTGACCCTATTATATATTCTAAAAAATTTCCTACTAATTGGGAACTATCTGCCACTAGGGCCATCAATGTATTAAGATATTTAGTAGAAAGAGAAAATATAGATGGTAGTAGAGTATCTTCATCAGGTTATAGTTTTTATAGACCAATTGCACCAAATGACACCAGTGAAAATAAACAAAAAAACAGAAGAGTGGATATAGTAATCTTAAAAACTTCTTATGAAGAGATAGAACCTTAGTAAAAGGAGTGAAATAACAATATGAATAATAGAAATACAGTACTAATAATACTTTTAGTTTTAATCATTGTATTAGCCATAGTAGGCATTGTTTTAGGGATTATGTTTTATAGAAATAAAAATGCAGATAATAGTGCAAACAAACAGATAGAAACATTTAATTTAACTTTAAATGATATGTATTCTAATATAAAAGATAGCAAAAAAATAGTAAAGTTAAAAATTACTGTAGTAACAAATGATAAAAAAACCTATGAAACTCTAGAAGGAAAACAGTTTTTAATAAGAGACGATATAAATAAAATAATTAGAAATAAAACTGAGGAAGAGCTTCAAGGGGAGGAAGGGCAAACCAAGTTACAAAGTGAAATAAAGGCAAGTTTAGTTGATTTATTTAATGATGAGGCTATTATAAATGTTTATTTTGATGATTTAATTATACAGTAGGGAGGGAAGTTAATTGGCCGAAGTATTGTCACAAAATGAAATAGATGCCCTACTTAATGCCTTAACCTCTGGTGAGGTAGATGTTGAAGAAATTCAGGAAGTAGATAGTGCTAGTAAAATAAGGAAATACGATTTTAGAAACCCTCAAAAAATAGCCAAAGATCAATTAAGAACATTGGAAATAATTCATGAGAATTTTGGGAGATTATTTCAAACTTTTTTGTCTGGGTATTTAAGGGCACCAGTAAAAACCAATATACTTACTGTAGATCAATTTGCCTACAGTGAATTTAGTAATGCTATTTCAAATCCTGCATTTTTAAGTATTATAGATTTCAAACCTTTAAATGGTCAAATTCTAATTGATATATCTACAAATGTGGTTTATTCCATAATAGATAGATTATTAGGGGGAGATGGGACTGAAAAGCAGGAAATAAGGGCTTTTTCAGAAATTGAATTATCTTTACTGGAGAGTATGATGAACAAAATTATGCCAATTATTGAAGAATCTTGGCAAAATGTTGTTCAACTGAAGCCGAAATTAGATAAAATTGAAACTAATCCACAATTTGCACAAATAGTACCACCTAATGAAACTATAGCATTAATAACTATGAATATTGATATTGGAGCCACAGAAGGAATGTTAAATGTATGTATACCTTATTTAGTTATAGAGCCTATATTAGATAAACTAAGTACCAGATACTGGTTTTCTACAGAACAAAGGGGCTTATCTGAAAAAGAAATGGCCGCTGTTAGGGAAAGGATATTAAACACTAGAGTACCTGTAAGAGCTGAATTAGGTTCTACTACTTTAAATGTAAGAGAGGTTTTAAATCTTCAAAGGGGAGATGTAATAAAATTAGACACTTTTATTGATGATATGGCGAAAATTAAAGTAGGTTCACAAGTAAAATTTGTAGGAAATATAGGTGTTTCTAAAAACAAAATGGCAATAAAAATAGCAAATGTTGTAAAGGATGGTGATGAAATTGACTAAAGATTTACTATCACAAAGTGAAATTGATTCTCTATTAGAGGGAACAAATGATGAGAATAATAAGAATGTAAACGAGAATATAATATCTAATATGGAAAAAGACACCATTGGGGAAATTGGAAATATTAGCATGGGGACTGCTGCCACAACACTATCAACTTTATTGAATAAAAAAGTCATAATAACAACTCCGAGAGTTGAAGTTACAAATTACGAAGAGCTTTCATATGAATACCCTATACCTTTTGTAGCAGTAGATGTTACTTATAAAGAAGGATTAGAAGGGTCTAATATATTAATGGTAAAAACTGATGATGTAAAAATTATTACTGATATTATGATGGGAGAAGAGGAAATAGACTTAGAGAGAGAATTGACGGAATTAGATTTAAGTGCAATATCTGAAGTAATGAATCAAATGATGGGTTCTGCTGCTACTTCCTTATCAGAAGTCTTCATGAAAAAAATAGATATTGACCCACCTAAATCATATGAAATAACCGTTAGTGAAGGAAGAGAAACTTTAAGTGTGTTAAAAAGTGATAATCCAATAATCAAAGTTTCTTTTAAAATGGTAGTGGAAGATTTAATAGATAGTGAATTAATGCAATTAGTACCTTTAAATTTTGGAAAAGCTCTAGTTAAAGAACTTCTTGGGGAAAGTCAAGATGTGATTCAAGAACCTGAGGAGCTTTCTATGACTATTTCTATGGATACTCAAGATAATAATGAAAGAGTGGAGGAGTTTTTACAAACAAAATCTATGGAAGAATCTGTTACAACAAGAAAAAGGGAAGAAATTGTAGAAAAAGAGCCTGTAGTTGTAAAAAAACCTGAATTTGAAACTTTTGACACTAGTCAAAATCTTAGCTATAATGAATCTATTGAACTAGTTGGAGATATTCCAGTGGAGATTACTGTAGAATTAGGTAGAACTACTAAAAAAATTGGAGAAATTTTAGAGTATGGACCAGGTACTGTATTAGAACTAGATAAATTAGTTGGAGAACCTTTAAATCTCTATGCAAATGGAAAATTTATTGCCAAAGGTGAAGTAGTAGTTATTGATGATAATTTTGGCGTAAGGATAACAGATATAAATAATACTTATGGGAAATAAATGATAGTTAAATATTAAGGAGGTTTTTTATATGGCGAAGGGAATATTAATTGTAGATGATGCTTCATTTATGCGAATGATGATAAAGGATATATTGGTAAAAAATGGGTTTGAGGTTATTGGAGAAGCTGAAAATGGAGTAAAAGCTGTAGAAAAATATAAAGAATTACAACCAGAATTAGTTATTATGGATATAACCATGCCAGAAATGGATGGAATCCAAGCTGTAAGAGAAATTAAGAATATAAATCAAGATGCAAAAATAATAATGTGTTCAGCAATGGGGCAACAGTCCATGGTAATTGAAGCTATTCAGGCTGGAGCAAAAGATTTTATAGTGAAGCCTTTTCAAGCTGATAGGGTAATAGAATCTGTAAAAAAAGTGTTAAGTTAAAATGAAAATAAATAAAAAAGTTTTTTATTTAAGTCTTATACTAACCTTACTTTGCAATCCAGTTTCTTACGCAACAGAAGGGACAAACCTTAATATAGGAAAGGCAATTTTAAAATTTATTTTTTATATATTTATTATATTAATTGTTATTATAATTACCATATATGGAACTAGATTTATTGCAAAAAATTCTAAAAGATTTATTAATAGTAAATATATTAAAATATTAGATAGAATTGGCATAGATACTAATACTAAAATAATAGTACTTGAGATAAATAATTATATCTATATATTGGGCATTACCAATAACTATATGGAAACCATAGATAAGATTCCAAAGGAAGATTTTAACTTAGGAAGGGATTCAAATTTTGAAAACCAACTGGAGTGGCAGAAAAATAAATATATAAAAAGTAAAGATTCTTCTAAATTTAAGATTAGTATAGAACAATTTTCTGATACATTAAACAAATTTTTTAATAAGGAAGACGAAAATGATGAAAAATAGGAGAAAAATATTATTACTAATACTTTTTATACTTGTGTTTACAACAGGGGTTTCCTATGCTGAGCCACAATTATCTTTATTTGGAAAGGATGTAGTTTTGGAAGATAGTAAAGAACCACAAAATTATGTTTTTTCGTTACAAATTTTGTTTATCTTAACAATACTTACACTAGCACCATCTATATTAATAATGATGTCTAGTTTTACTAGAATAATAATAGTTCTTTCCTTTATTAGGAATGCATTAGGGCTTCAGCAAACACCACCTACCCAGGTGATTATTGGGCTAGCGTTGTTTTTAACCTTTTTTATAATGGCACCTATAGGAGCAGAAATTAACAATGAAGCTATTCAACCTTTTTTAAAGGAGGAAATAAATCAGGAAGTAGCTTTAGAACGTTCTATGAAACCAATACGTGAATTTATGTTTAAGCAAACTAGAGACAAGGATTTAAGCCTTTTTTTAAACATGAAAAAACTAGGAGAAGTTAAAAGTTTAGACGAAATACCTAGCCATGTTTTAATACCAGCTTTCATTATTAGTGAATTAAAAACTGCTTTTCAAATAGGCTTTGTAATTTTCATACCTTTTTTAGTAATAGATATGGTTGTTGCTAGTACACTAATGTCTATGGGTATGATGATGTTGCCTCCTGTGATTATATCTTTACCTTTTAAAATATTATTATTTGTTTTAGTTGATGGATGGAATTTAATAGTAAAATCTCTTTTATTAGGTTTTAAATAGAGGTGATTAAATGAATCAAGGGGATGTTTTAAAACTAGCTCAGGATGCAATAAGAACTGTACTATTAGTATCCTCACCAATGTTGGTGATTTCACTAATAGTTGGCTTAATAATAAGTATAATACAAGCAGTTACTCAAATACAAGAGGCAACTTTAGCCTTTGTTCCAAAGATAATGGCAGTTCTTTTATCATTAGTAATTTTTGGACCTTGGATTTTAAAAGTAATGACTCAATTTACATTAGAATTATTAAATAATATAAATTATTATATACAATGATAGGTGTTTAATATGGGCGATGTGTTTCAATTATTATTTACAAAATATGAAATCTTTTTATTGGTACTAACTAGAGTTTCTGGAATTTTTATAATTTCACCATTTTTTAGTTCTCAAAATGTTCCTAATACTATTAAAATAGGATTTTCTTTTATATTATCTATACTAATATCTTTATCATTTGATATAAATTATGCCACTGAAGAAATTACTTTTGTAGCTGCAATTGCAAAAGAATTAATAATTGGCTTAATAATTGGATTTATTTCATATATGTTTTTTACAATATTCTACATAATGGGACAGCTAATTGATATGAAAATCGGATTTGGGATGGTAAATGTAATGGACCCTCAACATAGAGTACAAGTACCATTAATGGGGAATTTCTATTATATCTTAGCTTTCTTAATTTTATTTACTATAAATGGACATCACATTATAATAAATGCAGTAGTTGATAGCTTTAATTTTATACCAATTGGAAAATTTACTTTTGAAGAAGAAATTGCCTATTTTTTAATAAATATTTTGTCTAATACTTTTGTTACAGGTTTTAAATTAGCTATGCCAGTTATAGCGGTTATTTTTTTAATAGATGTACTTTTGGGAATCTTAGCTAGAACAATTCCTCAAATGAATGTTTTTGTAGTAGGTATGCCTTTTAAAATATTAATTGGTTTATTAATTGTATCTGTTTCAATACCAATATTTTATTCTATTACAACTGGGATTTTTAATGAAAATATTGACGAAATATATTACTTTCTAAAATCCTTTATTAAAGGATGATATTATGGATTTTAAAATAAATTTACAATTATTTGCTGATGCAGAAAAAACTGAAAAACCCACTCCTAAAAAGAGGAGAGATGCAAGGGAAGAAGGTCAAGTTTTACAAAGTAGAGAAGTTACAGCTGCTTTTATATTATTGGCTAGCTTTTTATTTTTAAGATTTTATGGGAAATATTTCATAAGTTCTTTAATGAAATATATGACTAATGTGTACAACACTATTGAAAATATAGATCTCTATTTTCATGAGAACAATCTAATTATTGGATTTACAAAAAACATAGCAGTATTTATGGGAATAATATTCCCAATACTATTAATTGCATTTATTTCTGCACTTATAATAAATTATTTACAAGTAGGTTTTCTATTTACAACTAAAACTTTGAAAATTCAATTAAATAGAATTAATCCAATTGAAGGGTTTAAAAGATTATTTTCAAAAAGGGCATTAATGGAATTACTAAAATCAAATTTAAAGATATTATTAATAGGGTATACTGCATATTCCTTTGTCAAAAAAAATATATTAAAAATTATGGAATTACCTAGACTAGAAACTACTATTTTACTTAAAAATTTTGCAAGTTTAAGTTTTAGTTTTGTCATAAGAATTATTATAGTATTAATGGTTATTGCTTTTATGGATTACTTTTTCCAATGGAGAGAACATGAGAAAAACTTAATGATGACAAAACATGAAATTAAGGAAGAGTACAAACAGACAGAAGGAGACCCATTAGTAAAATCTAAAATAAGAGAAAAGCAGAGAAGAATTGCTATGGCTAGAATGATTCAAGAAGTGCCTAAAGCAGATGTTATTATTACAAATCCTACTCATATAGCTATAGCTATTAAATATGATATTGATTCATATGAAGCTCCTTATGTTTTAGCCAAAGGTGTAGATATAATAGCTGAGAATATTAAAAATGTAGGGATAGAAAATTCTATACCTATAGTTGAAAACAAGGCTTTAGCAAGGGCTTTATATGATACAGTTGATATTGGAGATATGATTCCAGAAGAACTATATGAAGCTGTTGCAGAGGTTTTGGCATATGTATATAGTTTAAAAGATAATTATTAGGAGGAAAAATGATGAAATTTGGCGATATTGTTGTTGCTTTAAGTATTATTGCAATAGTTATAATTATTATTATTCCCATACCAAAATCTTTATTAAGTATACTTTTAAGTCTTAATATAGCCTTATCTTTGCTAATATTATTATTATCCATGTATTCAAAAGATGTATTAGAGATATCTATTTTTCCTTCTTTGTTATTAATTGCAACTTTATTTCGGCTATCATTAAATATTTCCACTACAAGGGGAATATTAATGGATGGAGATGCAGGCAAAGTTGTAGAAGTATTTGGAAAATTTGTCATACAAAATAATGCAGTAGTAGGATTTATAATTTTTCTTATAATAGTAATTATTCAATTTGTTGTAATTACTAAAGGTGCTGAAAGAGTTGCTGAAGTTTCTGCAAGATTCACATTAGATGCTATGCCAGGGAAACAAATGGCAATAGATGCGGACTTAAACTCTGGATTAATTACTGAAGAAGAGGCAATTAGAAGGAGAAAAGAAATACAAAAATATGCTGATTTTTACGGAGCTATGGACGGAGCTACAAAATTTGTTAAAGGAGATGCTATTGCAGGGATTATAATTACCATAGTAAATATAGTTGCTGGGTTGGCAATGGGAGTTTCTAGTGGTATGGGCTTTAGAGAAGCTATGCAAAGATATACCCTATTAACTGTAGGAGATGGACTAGTAAGTCAAATACCTGCATTGTTAATTTCAACAGCTACTGGATTAGTAGTAACTAGGGCTGCATCTGATGCAAATTTAGGACAAGATTTAATTGATCAGTTATTTGGAAATAATCCTAATCTTTTATATATGATAGCTGGACTAATGATAGCACTTGGGATATTCACACCATTACCTAGTATTACCTATATTATATTAGGTCTAATTTTTGCTTTTATAGGCTATACAATGAATAGAGCAACTAAGGAAGAAGTATATGAACCAGTGGAAGATTTGTCTGAAGCTGAGGAGTTAAGAAAACCTGAAAATGTTTTAGGTTTATTAAAAGTAGATGATATAGAATTAGAGTTAGGATATGGTCTTATTCCTTTAGCTGAAGTTAGTCAAGGTGGAGACCTTTTAGATAGAGTTGTTATGATACGAAGACAAATAGCTATGGAATTAGGTTTAATTGTTCCCATTGTCCGTTTTCGAGACAATATTCAATTAAATCCTAATGCATATGTAATAAAAATTAAAGGAGTGCAGGTATCAAAGGGAGAAGTGTTATTTGATCACTATTTGGCCATGGATCCTGGAACAGCCGAAGGGGAAATAGATGGGATTGATACAATAGAGCCTGCTTTTGGTTTACCCGCTAAATGGATAAGGGAATCTGAAAGAGAAAAGGCAGAGATTTTTGGTTATACAGTTGTTGACCCACCTTCTGTAATTGCTACTCATTTAACAGAGATAATTAAGGAGAATGCTCATGAATTAATAGGTAGACAAGAAGTAAAATTACTAATAGACAATGTAAGAGAAGAATATCCTGCAGTTGTAGAAGAATTAGTACCAGATATTTTATCTTTAGGTGAAATTCAAAAAGTATTATCTAATTTATTAAGAGAGCAAATTAGTATTAGAGATATGGTTACAATTTTAGAAACATTGGCAGATTATGGACATATAACTAAAGACACAGATTTATTAACTGAATATGTAAGGCAAAGATTGTCAGGATATATAACAAATAAATATGTTGAAGATAGTGAATTAAATGTAATAACTTTAGACAGTGAAGTAGAGGAATTAATTATGAATTCAATAAATAGAACAGAAACTGGTGCATATTTAGCTCTTGAACCTAATATGGCTCAAGGTATATTAAATAATACATTTAGAACAGTTCAAAAATTAACAGCAATTGGGGAACAGCCAATTATTTTAACTGCACCAATAGTTAGATTATATTTTAAAAGACTAACTGAACAGTTGACCAGAGACTTAATTGTATTGTCTTATAATGAAATTGATCCATCAGTAGAAGTACAGTCAGTTGGGATGGTGAGTATATAGTGAAAGTAAAAAAATATACTGGGGCGACTGCTTATGAAGCTATGACAAAGCTAAAAAATGAATTAGGACAGGATGCTATTATTCTAAATACTAGAACTATTAAACAAAAAGGTTTTTTTGGCATATTTAAAAAACCTATAGTAGAGATTACTGCAGCTTTTGAAGAGAAAGATTTAATATCTAAAAACAAAAATTCAGCTAACAAATTGAGAGAAATAAATAATGAAATACAAGATTTAAAAAAAATGATAGGGGAACTATCTACTAGTACAAACAAAGAAATTATAAAAATTCCTAAACAACTTAATGACTATAAGACTCAATTAATTAATAAAGGTGTAGAATATAGTACAGCAACTTTAATAATTGGGGAAATAAACGAACAAATAAATATAAACAACAAAGATGAGGAAATAATAAAAAATATAATAAAATATAATTTGATGGAATATTTAGGAGATATTAGACCTTTATCTGTAAGCCCTGGGCATCAAAAAGTGATTTTTTTCCTTGGCCCAACAGGAGTTGGAAAGACAACTACCTTAGCTAAAATTGCAGCTCAATTAGTATTAGAGAAAAAATATAATATTGGTTTAATTACTACTGATACTTATAGAATTGCAGCTGTAGAACAATTAAAGACCTATAGTAATATACTTAATTTACCTTTAGAAGTTGTTTATAATGAATCAGATATCTATAAAAGTTTAACTTTTTTTAAAGATAAGGACTTAGTCTTAGTAGACACTGCTGGGAGAAATCATCGAGAGATAAATAAAGAGGATATAGTATATAAAATGTTAAATTCCATAAATAATAAGGAAGTATATTTAGTATTAAGTGGGGCTACAGATTATATTACTTTAAAGTCTATTATAGAACACTATAGTATTATTGGAGATTATAAAATAATTTTTACAAAACTAGATGAAGCTCAAGGCCTTGGTAATGTAATAAATGCTAAATTTCTTACTAAAAATCCCTTATCTTATATTACAATGGGACAAAATGTGCCAGATGACATTGAAATACTAGATAAAGATAAAGTTGTCAATAGTTTGATTGGAGAGAATGACTATGGAAGACCAAGCTAAAAGATTAAGGGAATTAATGAACAAGGAAAGAAAAATAAATAATGAAATCATAGTAGGAAAAAAAGCTAAGACCTTAGCTATTGCAAGTGGTAAAGGCGGAGTAGGCAAAACTAATTATGCAATTAATTTAGGGATTTCCTTGCAAAATTTAGGTTCCTCTGTAGTAGTAATTGATGGGGATATAGGATTATCCAATATAGAGATATTAACTGGAATTTCCACAAAATATACAATTGTGGATTTAATTCTTAAAGACAAATCGATTTATGATATAATAGAGGAAGGACCAAAGGGTGTTAAGATAGTTTCAGGTGGATTTGGTCATTATGATTTGTCCCTTATAAACGATAAAAATTTAAACAAATTATTGGATGAAATAGAGAAATTAGAAAATTTTGTAGACTTTATAATATTTGATATAGGAGCTGGGATTTCTAATATGGTTTTAAATTTTATTTTAGCAGCTGATGAAGCAATATTGATTACAACACCAGATCCAACATCTTTAATGGATGTTTATGCTTTAATTAAAGCCTTAACTATTTATGGATATATGGGTAAATTAAATATAGTTACAAATATTGTTGAAAACAAAATGGATGCTATAAATGTTTTTGAAAAATTAAATAAAGTAGCCAATAATTTTTTAAACATAGAATTAGAATTTTTAGGTTATTTAGAAAGAACTAATTTGGTATCAAAAGCAGTTAGAAATCAACAACCTTTTGTATTACTATCTCCCAAAGCTAATATTTCTAAAAGAATGAATATAATGGCTTTAAAACTACTAGATATTCCTACTATTGAAAAGAAGGAAAAATTAAGTTTTACACAAAAGTTAAAATCTTTATTGTTTGAAAGAGGTAGATAATAAATGACAAAAAGAAAAGAGTTATTCAATGTAGGAGATAGAGTAGAAATAATTAGAGAAGGAACAAAAAATACTCAGTTTTATCCAAGTCAAATTTTAGATATTACTGGTGGAAACACTTATGTAGTTTCTGGACCTATACATAAAAACAATACTGTATTATTGCACAAAGGTGAAACAATTGGTATAGCATATCTTGTAAAGAATAAAGGGATGTATATATTTGATGCAATAATCCTTAAAAGAGAATATTTACCAATTTACAAATTAGAAATTGAAAAAATATCAGAAATTAAAAAATATCAAAAAAGAGAGTATTATAGATTTGAAACTTCTATTCCTGTAATAAAAGAGCAGATAATAAAAACTGAAGATGGGGAAGAAGTTATTACTGAAAACTGTAGGACAAAGGATATTAGTGGGGGAGGTCTTAAATTACTCTCTAATTTTAAACATAATATTGGGGACAATATAGTTTGTAAATTCCACATTAATGAACAAACTATAAAAGTAGAATCTAAAGTATTGAGAATAGAAGATATAGATACTTTTGACTATAAATATGCACTTGGTGTCAATTTTTTAGATATTAGTGAAAAGGATAGGGACATTATTATTAAATTTATATTTGAAGAAGAAAGGCTTTTAAGGGAAAAAGGAGTGATATAGATGATAAAAGTTATGATAGTAGATGATTCACCCTTTATGCGTAAAATACTAACAGATATACTTCAAGAAGATGATGAAATTTTAGTAGTAGGTGAAGCGAAAAATGGTAAAGAAGCTTTGGAAAAAATTCCTATACTTAAGCCTGATTTAATTACCTTAGATGTGGAAATGCCCATAATGGATGGTATTACTACTTTAAGGCATATTGTAAACAAATATCAATTGCCTGTGATTATGATTAGTAGTTTGACTATGGAGGGGGCTACATTAACTTTAAAGGCGCTAGAAGAAGGGGCAATTGACTTCATTTCAAAACCTAAAAATATTTTCAATTTAAGTAAAGATACTATTAAATATAAAATTACTGATAAAATTAAAGCGGCTGCAAAATCAAAAGCTAGTGTAAAATACAAACATAATAATATAGTTAAAAAACATAAAAGTGTTAAAGTTTTTAATAAAAAGGATAATAAAGAAGATTATGATTACATTATTGTAATTGGCACTTCCACTGGAGGGCCTCGTGCATTACAATATGTATTGCCTTTAATTCCAGAAGATATAAATGGAACAATAGTAGTAGTACAACATATGCCGCCTAATTTCACAAAGTCTTTAGCAGATAGATTAAACACCTTGTCTAATATAGTAGTTAAAGAAGGGGAAGGGGGAGAGATTCTAAAAAGAGGTTATTGTTATATTGCACCTGGAGATTTTCATATGATAGTTGAAGAAAAAAGAGGAAATTATATAATAGAACTAAATAAAGAGCCAGCTATAAAAGGCTTAAGACCAGCAGCAGATATACTAATGGAATCTGTAGCAAAGCTTAATCATTTAAAAAAAATTGCTGTTATTATGACGGGAATGGGTTCAGATGGTAGCAAAGGTATTTTAGATATTAAAAAATCCAATGGCTACGTAATAGCACAAGATGAAGATACTTCAGTTGTCTTTGGAATGCCTAAATCAGCAATAGAAACAAAATTAGTGGACAAAGTTGTGCCTTTAGATAATATTGCACATGAAATTGTAAGTATAGTGGGGGTGTAGTGGTGGATTTAGATATTAATCAATATATAGATGTATTTGTGGAGGAAGCAAAGGAACATTTACAAAGTTTAAATGATTCTTTGTTAGCCTTAGAAAAAGACATTACAAATTATGCTTTAATAAATGAAATATTTAGAGTTGCCCATACTTTGAAAGGTATGGCTGGGACTATGGGATTTGAAAATATGGCAAATCTTACTCATGAAATGGAGAATGTTCTTGAAGGTATAAGAAGTGAAAAAATTCCTTTAAACGAAGATGTTATTGATATTATTTTTGAATGCTTTGATGTATTGGATTATTCTGTTAATCAAATTGCAACTACTGGTGAAGAAGATAATGGTGACCATAGTTTATTAATTAGTAGATTAAAAAACATTTCTGGACACAGTGGAGATTTAAACAATAATAAAATTGAAAACTCACAAATCATAGAACTAAATCAATATGTATTAAATATAATAAATGAGGCAAAAAAAAGAGAATTAGTTAGCTATAAAATACATATAAAACTAAGTCCCCAGTGTATGCTTAAATCTGCTAGGGCATTTATTATATTTAATACTTTAGAAAACCTAGGAGATATTATATATTCTAACCCTCCAGTAGATGATATTGAAGATGAAAAATTTGATCTAGAATTCACTATTATATTTGTATCAAAAGTAAGTGAAGAAGAACTAAATATGGAATTAAATAATATTTCTGAAATTGATAATATTGAAATTCTGCCAATAGTAGGAGAAGATGATATTAAAAATTTGAATAAGGAAATAGAAGAAAAAATTATAGATAGTTCAATACCACAATTTGAGAAAAAAAATAAGGAGAATTTAATAAGCAAAGATAGAAAAATAGGAAAAACTGTTAGAGTAGATATAGACAGACTAGATAATTTAATGAACTTAGTTTCTGAACTAATAATAATTAAAACTCGAATGGATGATTTATCTGATAGTGCAAATAGAGAAAATATGATAGAGGCTATTGAATATCTTGAAAGAATTACTACTAGTCTTCATGATGCAGTTATGAAAGTTCGAATGGTACCAATTGAAAGAGTTTTCAATAGATTTCCACGAATGGTTAGAGATTTATCAAAAGAACTAAATAAAGAAATTAAATTGGAGATGTTTGGTGAAGAAACTGAAGTGGATAGAACTGTAATAGATGAAATTGGAGACCCTTTAATTCACATAATAAGAAACTCTATTGACCATGGTATTGAGACACCTGAAGAAAGAATTAAGCATGGTAAATCAAAAGAAGGAACTGTAGTACTTAAATCTTATCCTGATGGAAACAATGTAGTTATAGAAGTAATTGACGATGGTAGAGGTATTAATACTGATGAAATAAAAGAAAAAGCTATTTCAAAGGGTATAGTTACTGAACAAGAAATAGAAATTTTTTCAGAGGAGGATATTACAAATTTATTATTTATGCCAGGATTTAGCACATCTACAAAGGTATCTGATGTTTCTGGTAGAGGAGTAGGCCTTGATGTGGTAAAAAGTAAAATTGAGGCAATAAATGGGTCTATTGAAATAGTAAGTGAAGTAAATGTTGGGACTAATTTCATCATTAGAATTCCTTTAACCTTAGCAATAATACAAGCATTACTTATTAATTTAGGAGATGAAATATACGCAGTTCCATTAAGTTCAATAACTGAAATAACTAGTATTGAATATGAAAATATTAGAAATGTTCAAGGTCAAGAAATTGTATTATATAGGGGGAAAACTATACCTATTGTTAGATTAAATAATTTAATGGGCATAGAGACAGAAGAAAATACTAATGAACAAGTAATGATTGTAGTAAGAAAAGGTGAAAAACAAGCTGGTTTATTAGTAGACAATTTAATAGGTCAACAAGAAATTGTTATAAAACCATTAGGTAGATTTTTGTCTAATGTTAAATATTTATCAGGTGCCACAATTTTAGGAAATGGTAGTATATCACTAATACTAGATGTAAATTCTATAATATAAGGAGGGCCCGAGTATGTCTTCTGAGATAGAAAATAAATATGTAATATTTAAATTAGGTCAAGAATATTATGGCTTATCTATAAATAATGTAATTTCTATAGAAAAACCAAGTCAAACTACACGAGTACCAAATGCACCAGACTATGTTAAAGGTGTTATTAATTTAAGGGGAGAAGTTATCCCTGTTATAGATTTAAGAAAAAAATTAGGCATGGAAACAAAAGATATAGATAGAAATTCAAGAATAATAGTAGTATCCTCTAACGAAATATATGCTGGTTTAATAGTAGATACTTCTTCTGAAGTTTTAGAAATTGATAAAGAAAATATAGACAAGCCTCCTACAGATGAAAATGATGAATTTATTGATTATATTAATGGGATAGGTAAAACTGATAATAGATTAATAATTCTACTAGATTTAATAAAAATATTAGAATATTAAGGATGATAATATGGATGTAGACAATTTAAATACAATGATGCTAGATGTCTTAGGAGAAATAGGAAATATTGGTTCTGGTAATGCAGTTACCGCTCTAGCTAGTATGCTCTCTAAACGTGTAGATATGAGTGTTCCTCAGGTTAGAATGGTACAATTTAAAGATGCAGCGGCTATTTTAGGTGGAGAAGAAAAGCTAGTTTCAGGTATATATTTAGATCTTCATGGTGATGTAGAGGGAAATATTATGTTTATTTTAGACATGAAATCCGCTATTAATTTAACAGATATCTTGTTAAATAGAGGAAATAGTGAAGAATTAGATGAAATAGCTGTGTCTGCTTTATCAGAAGTTGGCAATATATTAGCTTCATCCTATGTAAATTCATTAGGTGCATTAACTGGCTTAAAGATAGCTGTGTCAGTACCTTCTTTAGCTATTGATATGGCTGGAGCAATACTATCTGTACCAGCTATACAATTTGGACAAATTGCTGATCAAATTTTATTTATAGAAACCGTTTTTACTGAAGGGGATAATTATGTGAAAGGAAATTTATTCTTGCTACCAGATATGGCATCTTTCGAAAAAATATTATCAAGTTTAGGGGTATTGTAATATGGAGATTATTAAAGTTGGAATGGCAGATTTAAACGTAATAAAAGCACCAGGAATCTTAACAACACTTGGCTTAGGTTCTTGTGTGGGAATAGCGCTATATGATAAATATAATAAAATTGCAGGATTAGCTCATATTATGCTGCCATCAAGTAAAGAGATTAAAAACAATGAAAATAAGGCAAAATTTGCAGATACGGGGATAGAGTTATTGATTGAAATGATGGTCAAGGAAGGAGCCAAAAAAGAAAATTTAACTGCCAAGGTAACTGGCGGTTCTCAAATGTTTTCATTTAACAATAATAATTCTGTTTTAAAAATAGGTGAGAGAAATGTCACAGCCACAAAGGAAAAACTAAATGGTTTAAACATAAGAATTATCTCTGAGGATACAGGAGGGAACTATGGTAGAACAATTGAATTAAATGCAGAAGATGGTTCATTATTAATAAAAACCATTGGTCATGGAGAAAAGATTATATAGTTTCCCTAGGGAGGTAATTTAATGAAAAGAGATGAATTATGGCTAAAATATTCTCAAACTAAAGATAGAGAAGTAAAGCAAAAACTTATAGAAGAGTATATTTATTTAGTCAAGATTGTGGCTGGGAGAATGTATAATTTTTTTGGAACGAAAATTGAATATGATGATTTAATTGGTTTTGGTGTTATTGGTTTAATAGATAGTATAGAACGTTTTGATATTAATAAAAATATAAAGTTTGAAACTTATGCACAAATACGAATTAGGGGAACTATTATCGATAATATAAGGAAATTAGATTGGATACCTAGGTCTCTTCGGAAAAAGTCTAAAGATGTACAAGAAGGAATGGCAAAATTAGAAAATAAATTGGGAAGAACTCCAACAAATCACGAGTTATCACAATATTTAAACATACCCTTAAAAGAGTTAGAGTCAGTACTTGCGGATATTTCTAGTTTTAATATGGTTTCTTTAGAAGATTTATTAGTTAATAAAGGAGAATATAATATTAAAAAAAATAGTACAGACAATTCACCTGAAGAGGTATATGAAAAAGAAGAATTAAAAGAAATACTTGCAAATATCATTGATGATTTACCTGATAATGAAAAAAAGGTAATTAGTCTATACTATTATGAGGAGTTAACCTATAAAGAAATTGGCTATGTAATGGAGCTTTCTGAGTCCAGAATATCCCAAATACATAGTAAGGCTATTTTAAATATTAAGAATCAGTTAAATAAAAAAGGTATTTTTGAAAGCTAGCTGAGAAAGGTGGGATAAAATGCGGGAAAATTCCAAATATTACAAGTTGGAAATTACTAGAGATGGAATGGAAGCTTATATCACATTAATAAATGAAGATTTTTTAAATAATAGGGGACTAGAAGTTAATATAGATAAAGATGAAAAAATTATGGCCATTGTTAAGGAAATAAAAGATATAATTAAAGTAGGCTTGATGGAAGACCAACTAATAAGTGTATTAAATAATGAATCCTATGGAGAAAAAGTACTAATTGCAGAAGGAATAAAAGCTATTGATGGGAAAGATGGTTATGTAAAATATAATTTTGAATTAGATAAAAAAGCGACCCCTAAAGTAAAAGATGATGGAACTGTTGACTATAGAGAATTAGATATTATTAACAATGTGAAAAAAGGAGATGTATTGGCAGAATTAATTCCTGCAAAAGATGGCAAAGATGGCTATAGGGTAACTGGTGAAATAATAAAATATAAACCTGGGAAACCTCCTTATATAAAATATGGAAAGAATATTGAACTTTTGGAAGATGGCAAGACCTTAGTTTCTAAAATAGATGGGTTAGTGGAGTTAAAGGGAAATAGACTTATTGTTTCTGAATTATTTGAAGTAAAGAATGTTAATAATGAAACTGGAAATATTTATTTTAATGGAACTGTATTAGTTAGAGAAAATGCTTTAAATGGATTTCAAATAAAAGCAGATGGAGATGTGGAAGTTCGCGGTGTAGTGGAAGGAGCCTATATTGAAAATAAGGGAGATGTTATAATTAGGCAAGGTATACAAGGATATAATCGACCTACTATTCAAACTAAAGGAAATATAACTACTAAATTTGTGGAAAACGCTATAATTAATGCTGGGGGAAATATAATGGCTGAGGCAATTATGCACAGTCAAATAG
>JAAZMA010000299.1 GCA_012799055.1 Tissierellia bacterium | reverse complement strand
TTCATTTCTAAATTTTGAATCTACTAACTCCTTATAGAATTTAAATTCTATATTTTGATATATGGGCATATTTTCATCTAAAAAGTCCTGTTCCTTAGCATAAAATTCATCCTCTGTATTAATGGAATGCCTAATATAAACTAAATTCCCCATGGTATCCACATTGGAACGAATTTTATTTATTTCTTCCATTAGTTTGTTTTGTTCTTCAAAACTTTCTGATTCCCTAAACTTTTCTAGTAACATTTCCATATCTTTGCCAATTTGTTCTAGATTAGGCCTAGTATATTTATAGTCTTGAAATTTCAAAAGCCATCCCTCCAGTTTTAATATTTAGTATAATTTTATCAGAATATATTGGAAATGTATATTTAAAATTATTAAAACTAAATTTGTACTAAACTACAGAAGGTTCAAAAATCAAATCCCCTTTTTCAAATCTTTTCATATTTAAATCACTAATATCTATAGTGGTTTCTTCCCCTAATATTGTTTCTGCCATTAATAAACCTGTGGCAGGTCCTAACATAAATCCATGGCCACTAAATCCTACAGCTAAATAAAATCCCTCTACTTCTTCTACCTCACCGTATATAGGCTGTGCATCTTCTGTCATAGTATATAATCCTGCCCATTGTCTAACTATAGCCAATTCTCCCAGTAAAGGAAGTAGTTCCAGTGTGGTTTTAGCCATTTTTTCCATAAATTGCCATGATGATGTAATACGTAAATCCCTAGGCTCTGTTGGATCCCCTCTTCCTATAATAAATGACCCATGGGGGGTTTGCTGAGCATAAATATTTAGTGAAAAGCCCATAAACATAGGACCTTGCATAGGCTCCACTGGTTCTGTAATTAAAACCTGATGTCTTTCTGCATATACTGGAATATCTATGCCTACCATATCTCCTATTTTTTTAGCATAGCCTCCTGCTGCATTTACTACTATAGGTGTAGATATATATCCTTTATTGGTTTCTACCCCTTTTATCTTTCCCTTTTCCACTTTTATTCCTGTAACTTCTGTAAAAGTCATTATTTCCACCCCAAGTCTCCTAGCTGCATTAGCATAGGCTTCTGTTGTGTGAAAAGGGTTTAAATGACCATCTTTGGGACAAAATGTAGCACCTATTATTTTACTTTCATCCATATAGGGAATAATCTCCTTAGCTTCCTTAGGTGTTAAGTATACTGAAGGGATTCCCAAACTATTTTGCAGTTTTACATTTTCCCTAAATTGGGCATCTTCTTCTGGCCTACCAGCTACTATTAAATATCCCCCTTGTTTAAATTCTATATCCCTTTTATACCCTAATATTTCATTGGCATTTTCAAAAAAATCTACACTCATTTTAGATAGTTGGCAATTTCTCTTAGTCCCCCATTGCATTCTAATACCTGCACCACATCTTCCAGTGGAACCACTGGCTAAATATTTTTTCTCTAAAACTATAATATTTTTTACACCTTTCATTGCTAGATTGTATGCTATAGAACAACCAGAAATACCACCGCCAATAATTACAATATCCGCAGTTTTATTCATGGGTGTCACCTCCAGCAAAATATTTAAGTTTTACAGTTTCAGTAGGTGGTCTAAAAGTACCTATATCCATATTTTCAAAACTTTTTCCTGTTACATTTCCAATTTCCTGCATTAATAAATGTCTACAAGTTCTTCCTTGACAAGGCCCCATACCTGCTCTACTAATTCTCTTTAATTCATCTAAGGTGTGATAACCTTCACTAATTAATTCTCTAATTTCTCCAAGGGTAATGCCTTCACATCGACATATAACAGTATTATCCCTATAAAAATCTTCCATATTAAAAGATCTTACTTCCATGGAAAGTTCCTTTGGAACTGCCAATGTAATTAAAGAAGTTTTGTTTTGGATTTTACCAGTTCTAACTTTTACTACTTTAGCTCTACATACAGGTTCCCCTCCTCTATTTAATCCAGTTACATAATCTCCTTCCTTGGGCAATGGTAAGTATTCATAGGGTAATAAAACTGTAGCTTCTGTTTCAGAATAGGTTTCATCTATTATAAATATGGCAAGTCCTGGACATTTCATTACACATTGCCCACAGGCAGTACATTTTTCAAAAATTATTTCCGGTCTATTATTTATATCTTCAAAAGCTTTAATGGCATTAAATTTACATGCAGTGTAACATGGATTACAGGGTATTTCTTCAAAGCATTCTATTACTGCTACAGGACCTTTTTCTAATATTTCCTTAGGTGGAGTAATTTTTTTTACATCTTTACTTGTAGGCACCCCAGTCTTTATTAGCATTTTTGCCCCTCCCCTATTAATACTTTATTAAGGCCAGTTAAAATCTTTTCTCCCACAGGACCTGATCTAAGGGAATTTAGTTGTTCTATATAATCTTCTCTTAAATTTTCCTGTTTTTCATTATCATAACCAAGACTAATAGCAGCAGATATTCCAGCAAGTTTTCCTTCCACCATGGCAGAACTGGCTTCTTCAATTCCTGCAGCATCTCCGGCTACATAAATTTCATCTACAGTGGTTTTTAAATTTCTATCTCTAATTGGCACATGTCCACCTAGTTCGGATACATATTTCATCTCACATCCTGCTTGCCACAAAAATTCTACAATGGGAGATAAGCCTACAGATATACATATTACATCTACTTCTATTTCCTTTTCAGTACCAGGTATAGGATTCCAATTTTCATCTAATTCCCAAATAGTTGCACCTTCTACCCAATTAGTTCCATGGGCATATTTTATAGTATGGGAGACTAATATAGGCACTCCCCTCCTTCTAATTTTTGAAGCATGAACTAAATAACCGCCAATCTTAGGTGCCGCATCTATTATTGCCTTTACATTTACCCCTGCTTGCATTAATTGATAAGATACTATTAATCCTATATTCCCAGCCCCTACCATTAATACATTAGCCCCTGGTTTTACTCCATATTCATTCATTAAAGTTTGAACTGCCCCTGCACCATATATTCCTGGTAAGTCATTATTGGGAAATGCTAAAAATTTTTCCGATGCTCCTGTGGCTACAATTAATCTGTCTGGTTTAATTTTTCTATATGTTTTATCTTGTAAAAAGGTAAGTACCCCGTCTTCATAAAAACCTAATGCAGTGGCTTTGGTAAGTATTTCTACTTGTTTTCCATATTCTCTAAGCTGTTCTTCTAAAATTTTTCCTATGTGGAAGCCTCGATTAGATGCATATTGTTTCTGAGAACCAAAAAACTTATGGGTTTGTTTTTTTAGTTGTCCCCCTAAGGTGTCTTCTCTCTCTAAAAGAACTACTCTAGCCCCACTATCTGCAGCAGATATTCCTGCAGATAGTCCTGCTGGGCCACCACCAATTATTGCAATCTCTGTTGTCCTCATTGTAATTCACCTCGCCCCTTTTGAGTTTCAACTACCATGCCTTCTTTCAATTTCTCCACACATATTCGCACATTAGGTTCTCCATTTACTGTCATTAAACATGAAGAACAATTTCCAATGGCACAGTAAAACCCTCGCGGTCTTTGAGTTACATAATGATGGCCTAGTACTTTTACACCTGCTGCATGGAGAGCTGAAGCAATAGTATCTCCTTCAAAACCTATGTATTCCCTCCCATCGAAAGTAAATTTTATCTTTTTTCCTAATTTAAAAGATAATATAGGATGTTCCCTGATTCTCATAAAATCATCCCCCTATTTTTTAGTAAAAAATATGCAAATTACCTTATATATTATGATATATAATTCTGAATTGTTTTTCAATTGGGAAATTACTGAAATTTCACTATAATAAAAAAAAGAGATTTTAAATCTCTTTTTCACCTATTTCAAATATTAAATTTGCCAAAATCATACTGAGAATTCCTCCAGATAATTTAGCAAGTATATAAGGAGTGATTATATCTTTAGACATACTAGATACATATCCCAATTGCCCACCAAAGGCAAAGGCACCACTTACCATAAAGGCAGCATTTAAAACCTTCCCTTTATTATCCATACTGCCATAGATTCCCATAGTAGGAATACTATTTGCTAAAGATGTCATTATTCCCAATATGGAAAATTGATTAATTTTTAATTTATTTGCCAATTTGTTTAAATGTCTACCAAGTTTATTTGATAAGAAATAAAATAAAGGATATGCCCCTGAAATCATTACAGCAGTTTTCCCTACAATAATAAAGCCCTCTTCAAAAGAAAGCATATTAGGTATTAGTTTTATTCCTAAAATAAAATCCAATATACTTATTAATAATCCAACGATACTTATAACTACAATGGATTTTCCCAATATATTAAAAATATGAAGTGTTTTATCTTGATGTTTAAATAAGCCAAATCCTATTAATATGGATAATATTATTACAGGTAATAAGTTTATCCATATAGTATTTAAAGGTATACCCATGGCAATACCTCCAATTAACATACCAATAGGAACTGTAATCATTCCTGAAAGTATTCCTTGGGCAAAGTAAGGAAAATCGTTTTTAGGTATTAAATTTACAGCTATGGGTATGGTAAAGGAAATAGTTGCACCCATAGTAGATGCTAGTATTAATCCAGAAAATTCAGCTATTTCTTGGCTTTGTGCTAATTCTACACTACTAACATAACCACCTAAATCCGATGCTAATATGCTAGATATAAATATGGAAGAATCTGCACCAGTCAATTTAGATAGCCATTGAAGTCCTGGTGATAGTATTTGAGAAATAGCAGGTGCTAGTCCTATTATACCAACCATAGACAAGGTTAAACTTCCCATACTTCTAAAAGCTTCATCAAATTTATCCCCTAATCCACGGCGATTGCCCAATAGCTTGTCTATTCCACCTAAAATAGAAAATAAAACCATAATATATAGTATGATGTTCCCCATATATTGTCTCCTTTTGATGAATGGTGCACCTGAGAGGATTCGAACCCCCAACGCCTTGATCCGAAGTCAAGTGCTCTATCCAATTGAGCTACAGGTGCATATTTTACAATATTAATATTATAATACGAACTTTTAATTGTCAATTGGTTTTATTATAATATTACTTATTTGAACTCTATTAAAAAGTCTTAAAGGTAATAAACTGTTTCCCAATCCACTATCTATATATAATAAAGTGTTTTCTAATTCATAAAGACCCTTATGATATTTAGGGAAAAAGCCTTGACCTGGAACCACTATGGCACCAATAATAGGTAATCTTACTTGTCCTCCATGGGTATGCCCAGATAATATTAAATCTTCCAATCCTGTACTATATACTATAGGTCTATTGGGAGAATGGGAAAGCATTAAAGTAAAATTCTTTTCATCTATTCCTTCCAATGCTTTTCCATAATCCCTTCTATTAATATAAAATCCAACTCCACAAATATTTATTTTTTCTCCATCTATATCTATTAATTGATTTTCATTATCTAATATAGTAATGCCAATTTCCTTTAATTTGCTAATAAATTCATCTTCATATTTACAGCCTATTTCATGATTTCCCCTAACAAAATATATTCTTGGGTTTATGGCTTTAATTCTTTCTATTAAGCTTACTACAGGATTTACATCCTTTGTTTTACTATCTATAATATCCCCTGTTAATAAAATTATATGGGGATTAAAACTTTTTATTTCATCTAACAATTGATTTTCATCTATTCTATAATTATTATGATAATCAGATATTTGAGTAAGCCTTAATTCTTTATTTAGTTTTGGGCTATTTAATATAGTTCTATTTATATAAATTTTAGATATTTGAATATGATTGTAGATTAGAAATATTAAAATTAGTAGTAGTAAAATAGGGATTATTTTCATTTAATTGACCTCCGTAAATTAAGATTTTCCCGCCCTACACCTCCTTGAAATAAATCAAGGCAGTCTACGGTTCAAAATAATAAATTGGTTTTCTTAGTGTTTCCCATAGATTCTGTGGTCGTAGGTCATAAGGTCATAAAAAAAATTGGCTTTCGCCAATTTATTTGGTGCGGGAGAGAGGACTTGAACCCCCACGTCAAAGACACTAGATCCTAAGTCTAGCGCGTCTGCCAGTTCCGCCACTCCCGC
>JAAZMA010000149.1 GCA_012799055.1 Tissierellia bacterium | reverse complement strand
CATGTCTTTATCCATAATTATTCCTAATAAATTATATCTTTCCAGAAAATCTAGTATTTCTTCATCTGTGTATTTGTTTTCTTCTAGATTTAATATTATATTTTTATATTTTATATTATCTACTGAATAGTGCTGACCTAGATCATCTATTACTGGAATGATTCTAGGGGTAGTGACTTTGTATTCTTTCATTATTTTTGTAAATATTTCTTTGTGATTTTCTTTCCCTGTAGAGGCTATTAAATAAATGCCTTCATTTTCCTCTAGCCATTTTGCCAATTGTTCAAAGGGAATGTTTGGACCTAAATAGATTTCCTCATTTGTCATAGTAAGGTCTATTGCTAAAGTAGTGTACCCTTCTTCTACTAATGCATCTAAATCTTCTATGGTACTCTCGCTTTCCTTTATGGTTTTGTCTATGGGGATTTCAATTGTCATTATTTGATTAAAATCTACTTCCCCATCTCCTTCTATCATTTCTTTTAGTAAATCATTTTTTAGTATAAAATTAGATTTGTTTATTTCTGCTATGGCTTTTTTGTGGTCATCTTTATAATCTATTAGATTTATAGGCTGTCTATTGTCTAGTCTAAAGCCTCTAGAGTTTTCAAATATTCCATCTCTAGACATGGCTATTAATACATCATCAGTGATAATAGAACCTTTTAAGGCATAGGTTTGGGGTGCTACTAGAGATGGCCCCTTATAATTTACTAAATCCCTACCAAACATTAGACCTTTTTCATTTTCATAGCCCATTATATTTAATATAGTAGGGGCAAAGTCCAATTGACTTCCTACTTTAGATATGGTTTCGTTAAATCCTTCCCCTGGTACGTGGATTATTAGGGGAATTTTCATCATTTCATCTAAATCGTATTGAAAACCTAGGTATTCAGTCATTATTTCTTGAGGTTCTTTATTTGCACTGGTGATTCCAAAATGGTCTCCATATATGGCTATTACTGAATTATCATATAAGTCTTTGGCTTTTAAGTCTTCTAAAAAATCTCCTAAGGCTTTATCTGCATAGTGTATAGCCTGAAGATAATTTCCCAATAAGGTGTCTTTGTGTTTTTCCTCTATGGTTAAATATTGGTATTTTTCAGGCATTTTAAAGGGATTATGACTAGTTAAAGTGATTATAAAGCTGTAAAATGGATTGTGGTCTATATTATTTAGTTCTTCTAGATATTCCATGGATTGTTGGAAAAATTCTTCATCTGTAATGCCAAAGCCAATGGATTCTACTACATCGTAGTCTTCTTCTGAAATAAAGCGTTGGAATCCTTGATTAGGATAGGCATTGTTTCTATTCCAAAATTCCTTTTCATATCCGTGAAATGCCCAAGCAGTGTATCCATTGTCCCTTAATATCCAAGGTAAGCCATAAAAGGTATTGTTGCCATATTGGGTATAAGTTGGTTCATCTGCCGATGGGTAAAGGGAGTTGTTTGTTACAAATTCTGCATCAGAGGTATTCCCTCTACTGATTAATTGATAATATTTATCAAAATAAAGAGTACCTTGTTCTTCTATTAATTTGTTTAAATTAGGGGTTATTTCCTGTCCATTGTAGTCTCGATTTATGACAAAGTTTTGTAATGCTTCTACTTGGATTACTATTAAATTTTTCCCATGGCCTACACCTGTGTATTTTCCTTGTTCTAACTTTGTTCTAGCTTTTAATTCTTCTAAATCTTCTTCTGTAAATATACTTGCTCCTTCTACTATATCTTCATCATCTAATAGGGTTTTTTTAATATCTTTAGCATGATAGGTAAATAGTTCTTGATTGGTTACTGGCCCAAATAATTGTGCTTTACTTAAATAAGATAGACTAAATACTAATATTAGGCCTATGGCTATGGGCACTCCCCATCTTATATATTTATTGTAAACTTTGTTTTTCTCTTTTATTTGTTTTTTCTTCCATTTAGAATAGAACATTAAAAATGGTATGTCTATAATAAATAGCATATTTCTAAGTGTAAATATAGACTTTACACTATCTCCTGCTGCTGCAGCTGCCCCTAACATTTTAACCATTTTTATAGAGGGCAACATATTGAAATAGGTAAAATACATTATATCTGCAAACATAAAAGCTGATACTATATTATAAAAAGTAAAAGCCCAAGTTTGTTTTTTCTTTAAATTACTTAAATATATTAGGCTAAGGGTAAAAGTAATAATTAAAAAACTAATAAAAAACACCCAAGGCCTATGGTACATAACTTTAGTTGAATTCATAAATAGTAGTGTTTTTAAAAGTAGTAATACAATAAATAGCATTAATATTCCTCCAGTTTGTTCAATTGACAATCTTATACAATCCACAATTATTTGGGGCATTCTTTTTAGGCTTTGCACACCCAT
>JAAZMA010000297.1 GCA_012799055.1 Tissierellia bacterium | reverse complement strand
CTTATGAACACTAAAGGCCTTTCTAATGCAGATACTGTTAGTAATCTAGTTAATCAATCTAAAGCTGTAGCAGGAGTTAATGGAGATTTCTTTAACTACAATCCCCTTCCCCATCCCATAGGAGCCTTTATTGAAAATGGAGAAATTATTTCATCTCCAGGGGAAAAGGGCAATCAAAAACCTACATTTTACTTAGATTATAATAATAATGCAGATATTACCTTCATAGATAGAACCATGAGACTTAATTCATTGGATTCAGGAAAGTCCATTACTATCTACTATATTAATAAAGTTAGTACAAAATATCATGCTGCTACAATACTTAATAATCACTGGGGCGAAAAATCCATTGGTAACAAATACAATAAGGATTCTGTAGAAATGGTAGTTGAGAATAATATAGTTAAGGAAATAAGAATAGGCCAAGGCCCTGTAAGCATCCCTAAAAATGGCTTTGTAGTTACTACTTTTGGAGAAGGAAAAGATAATATTATAAATAATTTTAAAGTTGGAGATAAGGTTCAATTAAATGTAACAGCTACCCCAAATATTGAAAATATAAAATTTGCCATTGGTGGAGGTAGTATAATACTTAAAAATGGAATTCCTACGAATACTAATATTAATATAAATGGAAATCAACCAAGAACTGGAATTGGAATATCTCAAGATGGCAAAGAACTAATTATTGCCACTATAGATGGTAGGGATATTTCCTATATAGGAGTTACCCAAGAAGTTTTTTCTATGATATTAAAAGATTTAGGTGCATATAATGCAATAAATCTAGATGGAGGCGGCTCCACTACTATGGCAGTAAAGCCAGTTGACAAGCAAGTAGCAGAAGTAGTAAACAAGCCTTCTGGAGGTACAGAGCGAAGAGTTCCCAATGGGGTAGGAGTGTTTTCAAATGCACCACAAGGTGAATTAACTTATATTAAAGTTGTTCCTGATGAAAAAAATATGTTTGTAAATACATCCAAAAAATTTACTACAAAAGGATATGACCAGTATTATAATCCTGTGGAAATAAAACAAGATAATGTAATATACAGTGTGGAAGGAATAGATGGAGAATTTAGTGGAAATATCCTAAAGGCTAAATCAGAAGGAAAAGCAATAGTTACCGCTAATTATAATGGGCTTGAAGCTAATACAGAAATAAAAGTATTAGGTCCTGTTCAATCTATTATTTTACCCATAGACAAATTTAATATAAAAGTAAATAGTAAGAGAAGTCTTGGAAACTATTATGGTAAAGACAACAATGGCTTTAAAGCCAAAATTTATCCTGAAGACCTTGATTTCTCAGTAACTAATGATTTAGGTTATGTGGAAAACAATGTATTTTATAGTAAAGACAAATTAGGTGCTGGTGCAATAACTGTATCCCATGGAAATGCTATAAATAATATACTAATATCTATTGGCGAAGAGGGAAAACCTATTAAAAACTTTGAAAATCTAAGTGAGTTTAAATTTTCCGTATATCCTAACTATGTAAAAGGTAGCTTAGATTTAAATAAAGATTCAGTAATTGGAAATAGTAGTTTACAAATTAAATATGATTTCTCTGGTGGTGATGGAACTAGAGCAGCCTATGCCGATTTTAAATCTGGTGAAAAAAATGGACTAGTTCTTAATGGCAATCCTCTTAGATTAGGTCTTTGGGTTAAGGGTGATGGACAAGGTAGCTGGTTAAGAGGTATTGTTAAAGATAAAAATGGTAAAGAACATTATATAGATTTTGCCAAATCCTTAGACTTTACAGACTGGCAATATGTAGAAGCTAATATACCAGATAATATAGCCTATCCTATTACTTTAGAAAGAATTTATGTAGTGGAAGTTAATAATAATAAAAAACATTCTGGTGAAATACTATTGGACGGGCTAACAGGTATATATCCTAAAGAATATGAAAAAACAGGGCTTCCAACACCAACTAGTATAAAAGATTACAAAAATACAAAATCTGAAAAAGCTGAAAATGGATTTTCCTTTATTGTAACTAAAGTACCAAATAAATTAGACGAAATTGAAACCATTGATGCTAAAACTATTATGGAAAACAAAATTAATTCCCATGATGTAGCACTATTTATGGGTGATATAGATACAGAATTTATGAAAAATCTTCAACCTACATTAAAAATGAATACAGGAATAAATTATTATAGAAAAGTACATGAAAATGTAATGTTTATAGATGCAAATAATAAACATGGTGGAATAAGGGCAACTAATCCAGAACAATGGAAATGGCTAAAAGGAGGCCTTGAAAATTCCACAGAAGACCATATAGTTTTAATACTGCCAAAACCTATATTTGGTAATGATGGATTTAAAGACCCATTAGAAGCAGAATTATTGCATAAGCTATTAGTAGAAGCAGGAGAAACTGGTAAAACTGTATGGGTAATTCATGGTGGAAATAGTAATAAAACTGAAATACGAGATGGAGTTAGATATATACAATACGACAATAGAGCTGTAGAAAATGAAGAAAATATTAAGGGTATACAAGCTATAGAATTTATAGTAAATGGAGAAGATATTAGCTATCAAATAAATCCAATATTTAAATAAAAAACAAAACTTAATATACCCCCCACTTAAGTTTTGATAAACTCGCCCTTATAAAATATGGGAAACCAATAGAGTTCTAACTAAACCCTGGTTTCCCATATTTATTTACATTATTTTTAAATTTTACCAAGACACATAGCCTTTTTTAAATTGCTCATACATCATTTTTGCTAGGCCAAATCCACTATCTTCTTTGGCAATTTCATTGGAGATTTCCTCTATATACATTTCTTCGAAAATTTTAGTTCCATTGCTTTTTTCAATTATTCCATCCTCTGGTATGGTTTTATACATTTCTTTAAACATCATTTGAATAAATATGGCTTCAAATTCTTTACAGGCTTTCATTAAAGCTTCATCATCTTTATTTTTCATATTCTCCATTTTATTATGTAAAGCCTGTGGATCATAAGCCTCTATATAAAAATTATTGTCTATATTCATCTAATCACCCTTTATCTCTTCAGATTATTAATTAATTGCAACATTTCATCTGAAGTTTGTATGGTTTTAGAATTGATTTCATAAGCCCTTTGGGCAGTAATCATTTTTACCATTTCATCTACTACTTGAACATTGGAAGCTTCCAAATAGCCTTGAATTATTCTACTATTCATTTCATCTACATCTAT
>JAAZMA010000193.1 GCA_012799055.1 Tissierellia bacterium | reverse complement strand
CCAAAAATGGCAGCTGTCTACAACACACTTGACCCGGCTTATAGGTTGGTTGCTCTTGGATACTCTAGTTTCCATTAAAATAACTCCTTTCTGAAGGAAAATGTCCTACATCCTTATTATTTCAAAGAAACTAGAATCTCATTCTCCATGAGCCTATGTATTTTTTTGAAATTTAATCATCGAATACCTTGGAATATCGATAATTAACCTTCACCAGTTTCCCGCCAATCTTTTTTTCGTTGTGCTTTTCAGCAGCGTATAGCAGCCCAAAAATCAATAATATCCCTGTCATTGTGCCCAAAATTCCATAAAAAAGTTTTTTCACAATAACATCGCCCCTTGTTTAAATTTTCTAGTATTAATCTACCCATAGCTATTTCCGGTATTCGAATTTCTGTCGAATGTTAAGAATTTTTTTTAAAAACTTGTCCCTTGCAACTAAGATAACAAAAAAATAGGTCCCATACAAGACCTATTTAGCGTACTCCGCCCCCACGATTACTGGTAATAGTAAATCCCCTTCGAAAGAATCCCTGGCCGTAATCAATATTTATTTTTGTAAAAAGCTGCTGCATATCCTCGGCGAAGACAAATTTTAGATCCCCTACCTCTTGGACCAAATCGTTTTCCTGCGGCTCCTCCAGAGCCAGACCAAAGGTGGGACCTCCTCAACCGACACCTGCGATATATACCCGAATATTCTTTTCGGCGTTCTTTTCCTCAATGATTTTATTTAACTGGGAAATCGCTTCATTACTTACATTTAGTTCCATACTTATCCCTCCTTATTACCCCATGGGGGTATATTTGTATTATAATAAATAATTTCTGGGATGTCAATAGGATCCTATATATATTATTTAATTATATAACAAATTTATAGGATGGAAAGTTTGGCAGGATCAAAGGATACAATGATGATCTCATTGTATGGGAAAAAATTGGAGTGGTAGCCTAAAAAAATAGCTGTCGCCAATATAATGAGTAATAGGAAGATGAGTGCTCTATATTTTTTTAATCCCTTTAAAAAAAATCCCATTGTTATCCACCTCATTTGTCGTCTACTTATTAGACGCCTATGGATGGATTTTTGTTTCAATTATTTTAAAATATCTTCTTCTAATTTTTACAACCTATACTTTCATGGGAACAGGCAACAATATGATCGTAGGGGATTTTATCAAAAGGAGGAGGAAAAATGACCAATAATATGAATGCTAGAATCACCTCGGATAACCTGAAGGTGCTGAAGGACCAGATCGAGTATGAGGCATTGATGAACAAAAAAGCCCGCCAATATGGAGAATATTGTACTGATACCAACCTTAAGGGTGTCTGCAATAGGGCTGCGGATATTCATAAGCAAAACTTTACAGCCCTAAAGAACTATTTGGACTCCCATCAATAGACAGGCCTAAAAAAACCATAACGGAGGGATAACATTGACCCATCAACCTAGTTTCAGCGAAAAAGAGCTAATGCACGACCTACTGGCAACCGAAAAACAGGTTATCGGTGCCTATAGTACTGGGATGACCGAATCCTCCTGCCTTAATTTGAGAAATACCCTTGAGAAGAACTTCAAAAATGTCGAACAGGTTCAATATGAGATCTTCAATGCCATGCAGCAGAAAGGCTGGTATCAGGTTAAAGATGCCCCTGCCAATGAGGTGCAACAGTTAAAAAATGATTCAAACACCTTGGCAGGAAATTTGAAGTAAATTTTTGGGAGGCAATTTGCCTCCCCCTTCTAAATCATTTTTATGCCCTAGCCCTTTCCAAAACCACAATTGGGATAGATACAAACTTTACACTCCAGGCAAAGTCCCCCTTCTCCAAGT
>JAAZMA010000227.1 GCA_012799055.1 Tissierellia bacterium | reverse complement strand
CAATATTAAAAGAATAATCTTTTTCCAATCTCTCAGTAAACTTATGAGCATCCTTTCCAAAGGGGCCAATATTTATTACTGGTAGATTTAATTTTTGCATATCCTCAATAGGCAGATTATACTTTAAGCCAAATCCTGGCATATTATTTTTCAAAGAATTTATTGCATTTTCTTCCCTAGGAGCTGCTGCAAAACTTAAATCAGAGATATAAGGATAAAACTTTTTCATTTTAATATTGTAATTAGAATCTATTTCTTCTAAAACTTGTTGAATTGTATTTAGTAGTTTTTTCTCCAACAAAGTTTCACCTTTTACATATATATGGGGATAATAAGGTGGTGAGAAATACACTATTACTACTGGTTCTTTATTAGACCACATATTGTGAACTGTTTCTACTATTTTTAGTGCAAAGATTCTTTCATCCACATTTTCATCTTTTAATAGTTTTTCACTTAATTCTTCTATTTTTTCATCTAATTCTTGACCTTTTTCTATTTTTACTTTTTCATATAATTCTTCAAAAGATATAGTTCTTGCTTCCCAAGGAAGTTTTTCATAAGGGAAGCTATTGGCCTCACAATACTTTTTGTATTCTATATTTAAACTATCTATTACTTTTTGAAATGCTAAATTAGTCCCATCTATTACCTTATCCATTATTTGGTCTGGAGTACTACTATGGGTCCCAAAATTAAAATACAAATAGCTGGTTTTAGTTGTTTGAACTGAATATTCAGGC
The DNA here is from genome assembly GCA_012799055.1 of Tissierellia bacterium. GTDB lineage: Bacteria > Bacillota > Clostridia > Tissierellales > Tepidimicrobiaceae > JAAZMA01. Next base: position 981 of record JAAZMA010000227.1, on the reverse strand, counting down.
TTTAAATCTTGTTGCCTTAAGGATATAGGTGGAACTGTAAACTCTCCCTCTGCTTCATCACAATATTTAGTATTAAAATTAAATTCCTCCACTATAGCCGCTGATATGTGATTAGGGTCTAGTCCTTTAAATGGGTCTCCAGCATGGGTTTCAGACCCAACTATATAAAAACTTGGCATCAATTTACCTACAGTTCCAATGTACACATATCTTGTACTATCTCCCTCATATCTAGGAGCACTATAATCTGTATCTATTACTGCCAAATACTCAAAACCTTCTTTTTCCTGAAGATTGACTAGCTTTGGTACTACTGAAAGCATTCCACCTGAATTACCTTCTTCATCACATACAGCAGCAAATACAATATTCCCTTCAAAGTTTTTTACATCCTTTGATATGGATTCTACTATGGTGATTAAGGTGGCTACTCCACATTTCATGTCGAAAATGCCCCTACCAAATAGATACTCTCCTGACTCTAAGTCCTCTAAAGCCTCCTTTGGAAGGGATACTTCCGTTAATTTCTCCTTTAATTCCAAAGGTTTAGTAGCATAATCTGATAATATTCCATAATCAGAAACACCTACAGTATCAGTATGACCTATTAATACCAAGGTTTTTTTACTATTTCCTTTTTCTCCTTTTACTATGGCCATAACACTTTTTCTTTCTAAAGGGTCATCTTTCACTGGAATATATAGTACATTTTCAGGATGTTTTTTAAAATATTCAATTTCAATAAACTTTTCATAGATTTTTTCCACCACATTATTTTCTTCTCTTGTTCCCACTACGCTGGGAATTTCTGTTAATTCCAATGTAAATTTTTCGATTTTTTCATTCCAATTTTTGTCCATTTCATTACCTCCAATAATTATATTATATATTATTTTAGGAGATTTTATTGAATAAAAAATTATTTTTATGAATTAGAATCATTAGAAAATGGCCATTGAAATATTTGTAATAATGTGAGTT
>JAAZMA010000100.1 GCA_012799055.1 Tissierellia bacterium | reverse complement strand
CCCTTCAATATCTAAAGGTTTTCTAATTAAAAATGAAATATTTGAAAGGATATCAAATATATCAGATAATCCTTTTTTCGCAAACTTTATCCTTATTTCTTCTGCTAACTCCTTAATTTCTAGTCTAAATAATTCATCGGGGATATTTATATTATTATTAATCAAAATTATCCTCCCTTCCCTATTAGGCTATACTATTTTTTGTATCATATAATATATGGCCTATACTTAACAATCTACTTTTTATCTTATCAAAATCTTCTCCTAAATTTATAGTTTTTACATATATATCATTACCTGACATTTTGTATTTCAGATTTAAATTATAGTCATTAGAAGAATTTCCATTGTAGGTTTAACTATCTGATTAATAGTAATATTAGCTGAAAGCTCATCATAATCACATACTATTTGCTTTTTTATTAATGTTTGCTCCTTGAGGGTATTGTTTAGATTTATTTTCCTGCTTATAGAATGAATCCCTATTCATATAATCACTCCATTTTCTTTGTTCTCTTCTTCCTTATATATCTTCTCTTGATTTATAAACATCTTCACTATTTCTTGAAGTTCAGAAATTTCTTCTAGGGAATTTTCGGAAAAGTTTCTTTTTCTAAAAAAAGTTACCATATCATCTAATTCTTCTTCATGAAAAAAATCTCCTATATCTACATTAAACACTTTGCATAGGGCATTTAATTCTATAGCGGAAATGGACCTACTATTGTTTTCGATTTTACTTAGGGTTTCTCTACTCATGTATATTTTCTCTTCAGTAAGTTTTTCTACTACTTGTGATTGGCTTAAGCCCTTTTCTTCTCTAATATGTTTAATCTTTTTCCCAAGCTCATATTCTTTCCACATAATAAAAAACCTCCCTGTAATGTAATATTACAAAAGAGGCTTAGGATTGTCAATACAGTTTGTTTAATCGATGTTTTTTATTACTATTATATTAAAAATAAGTTTCTACTTGGTATTTTTCTTTAAGTTTTTCTGTTTTATCTAAATATTTTTCTTGTTGCTTCATCATTATTATTTGTTGATTAATTTGAGTTTTAACTGCTTCCAATGGGCTTATGCCAGATTCTTTTTTATATACTAGCTTAATTATATGATAGCCAAATTGAGTTTTTACAGGTTTACTTACTTTTCCTTCTTCCATGGAAAAAGCTGTTTCTTCAAACTCTGGAACCATTTTACCCCTAGTAAATTCACCTAAATCTCCACCATTTGCCTTGGAGGGACAATTGGAATACTTGCTGGCTGCTTCTTCAAAAGATAGGCCATTGTTCATTTCTTCTAATATTTCATTGGCTTTTTCTTCATCTTCAACTAATATATGGCTAGCTCGTACTGCTTCTGGAGTTACAAAATATTCTTTATTCTCATTATAAAATTTTGTTATCTCATCTTCTGAAACTACAATATCTGCAAATAGTTTGTTAATTGCATATTGTTTCAAAAGATTTTCCTTAAGACGCTCTAATTCCATTTTGAAATATTCTTCTTGTTCAAAATCTTTCTCAATAGCATCTAGATATAGTAGTTCATGATTTATTAATTCATTTGCTATTTTGTTAATTCCTTCAGGAGTACTAAATTGTGCTGCAGTTTGTGGATCCAACTGGTTTAAAAAAATATAGACATCCTGTTTTGTAATTTCTTTTCCGTTGACTGTTGCTAATACTTGGTTTTCATTCATACTTTTAAATTCTCCTTTTAGATTATTTGTTAATCCTTTATCGTTCTAAAGGTATCATATTGAAAAATTCATGTCAAGTAAACATTTTTTTAAAAATTTATACTATGGTATAATGGATTTAGGTGAGTATATGAAAATATTTGTAGATGCTGATGGATGTCCTGTAGTAGATATAGCTATAGACATTGCTAAGGAATATGGATTAGAAATAGTAGTTGTAAAAAACTATGCCCATGAAATTAGTGATTCCTATGCAAAGGTTGTTTCCGTAGATATATCTCCTAATAGTGCAGACTTCCATATAATAAATAATATAGAGAAAAATGATATAGTAATAACACAGGATTATGGACTAGCTGCCTTATGTTTATCTAAAGAGGCTTTTCCCATAAATCAAAATGGTCTAATATTCTCAGAAAATAATATAGATGGAATGTTAAATCGTCGCCATATCCACGGGAAGCTTAGGAGACAGAATAAATATTATGGCAAAGCCAAGAAAAGAAACCCAAAAGCTGACAAATCCTTTGAAAAAAATTTAAAAAAATTAATTGAAAATAGGTATCTATAGGGATAGTCTTTTTCAATATTTTCCATCTCCAAAGAAAAACTATAAATATTATTTTTGAACATGAAAAAAAGCAACTTTCGTTGCCTTTTAAGCTTTTTTCATTCAGCTGTTTCTATTTCACTATCTTTAGTGGTTAAGTAAGCTACAAATATTAGGGAAAATATAAGTCCTGTAAACACATTAAGTATAGCAGATAATATTCCAATTAATATATATTTAAAGGAATCCATTTTCTTCTTTATATAAATTGAAAAGTATATGATTATATAATAAATTGTACCAACAATTTTACCTAAAGTTATTGCCATTTCATCAGTAAATTCTGGATTTACAATTCCAAATATTGCTCCTATTAAAAAACTAATTAATAGTCCTAATAAAAGATAAGCCAAATAGAAAACAATTGCTTCTTTCCAGTTTCTTTTTACATTAAAATCGTTAAGTTTCTTTGTCATTTTCCCCTCCTTTAATCAAAATAATAATATATCTTTTATTAGTATATGCAGTAGGAGGGGAATATGTGCATATTTAAATTTAAAAAAATTCTCCTAATTCTTTTTCAATATATAAATCTTCTAAGCCCCAAAACTTCTTAAATTCAATATAAGATTGGATGGCTTCTTTATTTTCTTTATTGTCAATTTTTATAGCCCTAATTAAAATATTTTTAGGTGT
>JAAZMA010000066.1 GCA_012799055.1 Tissierellia bacterium | reverse complement strand
TTTGGGTCAGTAGATATTAAATCTTCAAAGAAATCGGATCTATAGCGTATTTCTACTTCTTTTACAGATAAATCTTGTAATACAGCCAAAGCTATAGTAGTAGAGGCAGATTCTATAATAGATAAGTCAAAGCCTCCCAATGGAGTATTAGTAGACCAAGCAAATATATGTCCATATACATTGTCCTTTAATACAATGGGCATAATCATTCTATTGACAAATTTACCTCCTATAAATACCTTGTCTTCATCTAATCTTTTTAATTTCGCCCTATTGTCTCCTGTATTATAAAAAGCCTCTACATCCCTTAGTAATTCCTCCCTAAGACTTTCATTTATATCTCCAAATTCTTCATAAACCTGATTGGAAAAATTAAAATTTAGTATTACAGGGTTCTTAATATTGTTAAATATTATTTTAATAATATCCCCTATGCCATCTCCCTCTAACATGGCTACCATAAGCTGTTCATGAAGTTTTTCAATTCTTTCCAACAAAATAGCCTGCTTATTAAAAACTTCCTTAAAAATATCCATCATAATATCTGATAATGGTATGGAATAGTGTATATCTATAAGAGGAAGGCTTAATTCATCAGCTACATCTAGTACTTCCTGTGATAAAGAATCTAAATAAGGCAAAACCTTAATTCCTATTCCAGCTAATTTTTTATGGGAACATTCCCTTATTAGTTGTTTTTGGGCTTCCACATTGTCTTTTTCAAAATAATAAGCAGTAGTTAATAAAAATTCCCCTTCTTGTACCCAATCTAGAATATCTGGGTCTGCCATAATATTTACCCTGGAAACAGTATTTCTAATTCCCCTAAAGCCTGCAATTAATTTAGAATCCCCTAGGGTTTCTAAACTCATCATCTCCTCTACACTAATACCATTTTGCCTAGACATAGCCATCCCCCTATATTATCTCTTTTCAAAAATTATATCATAGTGCAAATTTTCTGTCTACTTAGGCTCGAAAATCTCCACACCTTTTACATATCTTATTATAATATTTCTATGGTCCCCTGCATAGATAAATTTTTGAATTCTTTCCTCAAGGGGTAATTTTTTTATATTTAAATTAGCATCATCTATTACTAATCCATCAAATTCATAACCTTCTTCAAAACTACCAACTTTACCAAAGAAACTACCTCCACCTTTAGTTCCTAAAAAAAAAGCTTCACTACTAGTTAAGGGGGCTAATTCTCTATTTGTTTCTAGCCACTTCATTTTAGAAGCTTGAACTGCTGCAGCCATAACCTTAGGTATGCTTAAACAATTGCCACCTGATATGTCAGAACCTAATCCTACAGGTACTTTATTGTCTAAAAATTTTCTAACAGGCATAATCCCACTGGATAAATTAAAATTAGAATAGGGACAATGGGCTGCAAACACATTATTATTAGCCATTAATTTAATTTCCTCATCTGTATTATAAATACAATGGGCCATTATGGTATTGGTTTGGCCAAATAAATTGTATTCATTATATACAGAAGCATAGTCTAGGAATTCTGGATGAAGTTCCTGTACCCATTCTACTTCAGAAGTGTTTTCAGATAAATGGGACTGAACTGGTACACCATAGTTTATGGCCAAATCCCCTAAACCTTTCATTAATTCCATAGAACAAGTAGGCACAAATCTAGGAGTTATAATAGGCTTTACTAAATTGGATTTATCCTTATACTCTAGTATTATCTCTTCCGTTTCTAATATGGACCTTTCAGTAGATTCTGTAAGTTTTGGTACAGTATTTCTATCCATATTAACTTTTCCCACATAGGCACCAAGACCTGAATCCATAAACATATCCATTAAAAGCTTAGTAGACTCCTTGTGAATACTACTAAATACCACAGCTCTAGTAGTCCCCACTGCCCACAAATCCTTAATAAGTTTAGAATATACTTTTTTAGCATATTCTAAATCTCCATATTTACTTTCCTCTGGAAAAGTATAGGTATCTAGCCAGGGCAATAATTCCTTATCTAAGCCTAAACCTATATTTGGATACTGGGGAGCATGTAGGTGTAAATCCACAAAACCTGGAATTATCATCTTCCCAGTATAATCCTTTAATGGATAGTCTCTATACTGTTCTTCTAATTCACTATAAATTCCAACAACTTTTCCCTTTTCCACTACTAAATAAGAATCTTCATAGGTTTCAAAATTATCTCTGTTAGAAGTAAAAATTATATCCCCCTTTAATACAAATTTATTCATAATTATCACCTCGTAAACCCATTATATATTTTAAACCTCATTAAGATATATGTAAAATCTATACAAAAAAACTACCCTTTAAAAATAACAAAAACGGTTTAGGCACTGACAAAGTACTTAATTTATCATTATAAACGTAAGCGAAGAATTTCTAAATAGCATAAAATTAAGATCCTTCACTGCGTTTAGGATGACAAACTAACTTTTTCAATAGTCCCAAACCGTCTCTAAAATTTAATTAATTTTTTGTTTAAATTTTCAATTTTAACTTTAATTCATCTGTGAAATAATTAATATTTTCTTGCCACATTTCATAGGAATTGATTTTATTTAATACAATATTGATTTTCTTATTTATACAACTAATATTATCATCGTTTATAAATTCTATTTCCCGATTTTCTATAAAGGCAGTGGCAATTAATTTCATTATATAATCATATACTTCTTCCCTTTCATCAGGAGAAAGTTTAGATTTTAATCCTTCGTGATTTTGCAAATTCCCTAAAAATCTATTTCTTAAAAACACCAATACACCTTTAAAATTATCTTCATTGCTTCCTGGCTCTATTTGAAATATTATTTTAAAGAATAAATTCCATTTAAAATCTTTATTTATAATTTCTAAAATAGCTTCTCCTATGGTTTTACAAAATTCATCCTCATATTCTATTTCCTTTTCAAATTGAATATAATTATCAAAATGAATTTCGTTTCCCTCTATTTGATACACCCTTTCCAACACTTCTAAAAAAACTTTATCATAATTATATACTTCTGAATTACCATTTTTCTTCAATACATAGGAAACTATAACATCGCAAGTTTTTCTATAATCTACTATAAAACCAAATTCTTCTCTGGTTTTTTCTGAATAGATTTCATAGACTATTTTGGATAGTAAAGACTCCATTTGTTCTCGTCTTTTATCTTGATTAGATTCGTCCATATCTCTTAGGTGATTGTAAAGTATCATTAATTGCCTGTCTATCATAGATAAGTTTTCTCTTAAGGAATGCATTACATCTTTAAATAATTCTTCTGTAAGTAAGTATTTATAATTTTTATACAGTACTTTATGTTCTACTTCTCCCCAAAATACATTTACCAGGGATTGGATTTGTAATTCAAAATTAATACTTTCTTCTCCATTTATATATTTTCCATCAATTTTATAAATACCAAATCCATTTTTCTGCTTTTGAGGCTGTTTATCATCTAATTTTAGTAGTATATTAGGTTTTTTTTCATTATAATAATAGCCTTTTCCTTGATGTATATTAAATGTTTCTAATACTTTTTCATAAACATCCTTTTCATCTTCTATAAATCTACACTCTATTCTAACACCAATTAAATCTGATAAATTTTCTACTAAGTTTTCTGGTGATTTATATTTTAGATAAAAATCTTGTCTAAGTATTTTTTCCTTTAAACTATTTTTAGATTTAACCCTAGATACAATATTTAATACATTGTCGTAATGTAAAAACATCTCCTCAAAAAATATGTCTATTTCTTGTGCCCCTTCTTTTATGACCTCTTCATACTCTTCGATTAAATCAATTGTGTCATCAATGAAATCGAAAATCTCTAATCGCATTATAAGGCCTCCTTATTAATTTGGGTTTTGTAGCCATATATATTATACCATATAAAATACTTTATTTTCACAGAAAAAATATTTATTATAGCCTAAGGACTATACCTTAGGCTATTATCTTTTTTGTTTTATCATATTTTATGAATTTTTACTCTATTTCCGTCTACAGAGGCCAAATATGTACCAATCCCTTCCAATTCCCTTGCCACTACAAAGGAAAATTCCACATTTGTACCTATGGCCCAATTTCCGTTTTTGTCCATTACTATTATAGATATGGCTCCTGCTTTTCCTTGACGTTTTTCAAGTTTTTTTGAAAATTCATCTACCAATGGCTGAGCTATTTCCTTAGGAGAAAGTCCCTCCTCCATTCTTCTAACGGCTTCATAGGACAAGCAGCCCTTCATAATATCTTCTCCTAAGCCTGTACAACTGGCTCCACCAATTTTTTCATCTACATAAAAACCTGAACCAATAATAGGAGAATCTCCTACTCTCCCTGGTTTTTTCATAAATAAACCACTAGTGGAAGTGCCTACTACCATATGGCCATTTTTGTCTAAACCAATTATTCCAACAGTATCGTGTCCATCGTAGGGACTTAAGTTTTCCTCTATAATTTCTTTTTTTCGTTTTTCATATTGGTCATTAGCCTCAGGGGATAACATATTCTTTTTTTCGAAACCCTTTAAAGAAGCAAACCTTTCAGCACCTTCTCCTACTAAAAAACAATTAAACTTTTCATTACTTAAATCTCTTGCTATGCTTATAGGGTTTTTACAGTCCTTAACTGCTGCTACTGCCCCAATACCAAGAGTTTTCCCATTCATATAAGCTGCATCTAATTCTACTTCTCCCAGTTCATTGGGAAGACCTCCAAATCCTACAGATGTGAAGTCTGGACAATCCTCCACCTGTCTAATAGCTAATTCTACTGCATCTCCTGCACTACCTCCTTCTTCAAGTACAGCTGAAGCCTTATCTATACCATCATAAGACATTTTCCATGTACCAATCATAGCCCATTTTTTCAATTTTATCTTCCCCCATATCTATGTAATTTGATTTTATACCTTCATTAATATTATATCTGTTTCCTATGGATTTTCTACTATTTATTTAAGACAGTCTTAAGTGAATTTATGATATAATATATGTGAATTTATTCATATTTTAAGAGGTGTTTTCTATGGAATT
>JAAZMA010000037.1 GCA_012799055.1 Tissierellia bacterium | reverse complement strand
TGGGTGTGCAGAGCCTACCTTAATTTATTCCATGGGTGTGCACTACCCTTCAACTTTAAACCACAAGATTAGAATCTCTAGTGTAAGTTTTTATGTAAGTGTCCAGTAGGACCAAATAAACTCACCAAGGTATACTATATGAAGAATCTCCACCCTATTTCTCAATATCCACTAAAAAGGAGAATAATTATGGAAAATTTGGAAATGGAATATAAATTTCGTATAATAAAAGATGAAAAGAAGGTCTTTGGAGAAGGCCCTTGTATATTGTTAGAAGAAATAGACAAATTAGGAAGCCTTAGTAAGGCATGTGAACAACTAAATATGTCCTATAGTAAAGGTTGGTCTATAATTAATAATGCTGAAAAAATATTGGGCTATGAGCTTTTAGAAACTCAAACTGGAGGCATTGATGGGGGAGGCTCACATTTAACACAAAATGCTCGAAAATTAATTAAAGCCTATAGGGCTTATTGTGCTGAGGCAGAGGAAGTTTTACAAGAATTATTTAAAAAGTATTTTAGAGAACTTTAATTTTTTAAGGGCGTTATGCTACAAAAAACATAGCGACTAGGAGGATTTTTATGAAATGGAGAAATAAAAATAATAAATACCATTATATTTATATATTTTTAATAATTTTAATTGGAGTTTTTTTTCTATCCTTTGCCATTGGCAGATATCCCATATCTGTAGATTTACTATTTAAAGTAATTTTATCTAAAATTTTTCCCATATCTAAAAGTTGGAGTGATACTATTGAAACTGTCATATTTCAAATAAGATTACCTCGAATAATTGGGGCTATATTAGTAGGAGCAGCCCTTTCTGTATCTGGAGCAGTATATCAGGGAATGTTTAAAAATCCCTTAGTGTCCCCTGATATTTTAGGAGTTTCATCTGGGGCAGCTTTTGGAGCAGCTTTGGCTATTTTTCTCTCTTTTAATAGAGTTGGAATCCAAATTACTTCCTTTATATTTGGGCTTTTTGCAGTTTCTTTAGTATATACCATATCTACAAAAGTGAAGGAAGACCCAATACTATCCTTGGTAATTACAGGAGTGCTAGTAGGTTCCATATTTACATCCCTTACTTCGCTAATAAAGTATTTAGCAGATACAGAAAACAAATTACCTACTATAACTTTTTGGTTAATGGGAAGTATAGCCAGTATATCTCAAAGAGATTTAAAAGTAGTTGCAATTCCCATTATATCTGGAATGATACCTTTATTTATACTAAGATGGAGACTTAATGTTTTATCCTTAAATGAAGATGAGGCGAAAACTTTAGGCTTAGACACAGATAAAATTAGATTAATTGTAGTAATATGCTCCACTTTAATGACTGCTGCAGCTGTTTCTGTATCTGGAATGATTGGATGGATAGGTCTTGTAATACCCCATTTAGGCAGAATGTTAGTAGGACCTGATTACGAAGTTCTATTGCCTGCTAGCATATTATTAGGGGGTACCTATTTATTGTTAATAGACAATATTGCTAGGGCTTTAACCACAGTGGAAATACCCCTTGGTATATTGACTTCCTTAGTTGGAGCACCATTTTTTCTATTTCTACTGCTTAAAAGTAAAAGGAGTTGAGTTTTATGTTAGAAATAAAAAATTTAAGTTGCGGATATGAAAAGACCATATTAGAAAATATATCTTTCACTGGGGAAAGTGGGGATATAGTTTGTATATTAGGGGCAAATGGTTCTGGAAAGTCTACTTTAATAAAAACTATAGTAGGTTTATTAGAACCCCATAGTGGAGATGTATTTATAGAAAATGAAAATATAAAAAATTGGTCTTGGAAAAAAAGGGCCCAATCTATAAGTTATATACCTCAGACCTTTAGTTCCACTTTTCAATATAAGGGAATAGATATAGTGTTAATGGGAAGAACATCTTATTTAGGTTTGGCCTCATCTCCCAGTGAGAAAGATTTAGAAATTGCAGAAAAGTC
>JAAZMA010000039.1 GCA_012799055.1 Tissierellia bacterium | reverse complement strand
GTAGGGATATATAAGGAGGAGGTTTTATGAAGAATAGATATATATTTCCTTCCATTATTAAAGTAGTAGAAGACTCATATGAGGTGAGTTTCCCAGATATCGACAATTGTTTTACTTTTGGAGATAGTCTCGAAGATGCATTAGATAGTGCAAGAGATGTATTAGAGTTATGCTTATATGATATGGAACAAGATAATATTCCTATTCCAGAACCATCAGGAATTAAGGATATAAAACTAGATGAAAATGAATCTATAGCCTGGATTAATGTATGGATGGTACCAGTAAGAGACAAAATGGAAAATAGATCGATTAAAAAAACTGTAACAATACCTAAATGGATTAATGATATTGGCATAGAGAATAATTTAAATTTTTCACAGATACTTCAGGCGGCTATTAAAGAAAAGGTTGGAATAAGGGACTAAAGATGTAAAAATGCTTGATAGATATTTTAAATATCTATCAAGCATTTTTTATACTAGCCAAAAGATAAGTTTTATGTAAATGATGGATGTCAGTAATATTCTTAAAATTTATCATTATATAATTTTATATTGCTAAAAGAGTAAAGCATTAAGAAGCCAACCTTTAATGCAATGCTATTTTTTATTTTAATAGACTCCCGAAAGGGAATATCAAATGAAAAAATTGAGAAACTGCAATCAACAATTATTTTATACCTATAATAAAATATAAATCTTTTGGTTTTCTTTACTTCTTAAATACTGTGTAAATACTGTATACATCAAGTCTATAAACTTATTGAGAAGATAAATTATTGCATAAATATTTGTTATTATTGGTTTGAATAAAAATAATTATTTTTAATGTCTTCTTTTTGCCTTTGAAAATCATATATAAGGTAGAAGAAAGAAAACAAAAAAAAGTATACAGGAGAAAGGGGATTTTTAAAATGATAATTGATTTTCAAGAGCAATATGTTAAAAGAGGTTTAATGAAACTCGGAATGAATAAAGAAGATCTAGAAGAATATGATACTGACAAATTTGGTGATGATATGATAAGGGCATTACAGGAGGTGAAAAGCAGGAAAAGAGAATTAGAAGAAAAATTTTATAATTTTACAAGAACAGAAGTCAAATATGAAAATACGTTTATATTTGGTGCTTTTATAACCGAGATGTTACAAAACATTATTGATATACTGGACGAAGAAGGTGGAGAAGATTTAGAGACAACATTAAAATATTTAAATGAACTTAAAATTACATTAGTTAATACTGCAACTAAAAAATTATTATTTAACAATATGAAAGAAGACAATATATATTCATCTTAGATTATTTTAAAATATGATAAAATGCTACGCACACTCGGGACTTCATATGTATCTATTACCACTATGAAAATACAGTTTCCAATTATGGTATAATAAGTTATACTTAAGGTATATATACTTTAAGTGTCTAAATGTTTTTTAGAAATTGGAGGAGTTATAATGGCATGGTCATACAACAAGTTATGGAAAATGTTAATAGACAAAGATATGAACAAAGTAGCATTAAGAGATGGAGCAAGTTTTACACCAGCCACACTTTCGAAACTCAGCCATAATAAGCCAGTTAGCATGAATATTCTGGCTAAAATATGTGAGTATTTAGAATGCAATGTAGGTGATATTGTAGATTATATTCCTGAAGATAAGGAAAAGGAAAAATAATAGGAGGGATTATATGCCAATAAATTCAGCAAACTTAGGATTTGAAGAGAAAATTTGGCAAGCAGCAGATAAACTAAGAGGAAATTTAGACGCAGGAGAATACAAACATGTAGTATTAGGATTAATATTTTTAAAATATATATCCGACAGCTTTGAAGAAAAATATCAAGAATTAGTGGAAGAAGGAGCAGGATTTGAAGAAGAAAAAGACGAGTATTTAGCAGATAATATATTTTATGTACCAGAAGAAGCCAGATGGGATTATATAGCCAAATATTCCAATGAACCAGAAATAGGAATAAAAATAGACAATGCCATGGCAGCCATAGAAAGAGAAAACAACAGATTAAAAGGAATACTACCTAAAAATTTCGCCAGACCTGAACTAGACAAAAGGAGACTAGGAGAAGTAGTAGATATATTTACAAATATACCACTAACAGATCACAAAGACAAAAAAGACGTCCTAGGTAGGACCTATGAATATTGTCTAGCTATGTTCGCAGAACAAGAAGGAAGAAGAGCAGGAGAATTTTATACACCCTCAAGTATAGTTAGAACCTTAGTAGAAATATTAGAACCCTATGATGGCAGAGTATATGACCCCTGTTG
>JAAZMA010000232.1 GCA_012799055.1 Tissierellia bacterium | reverse complement strand
TGGGTGTGTATAGCCTACCTTGTTTTGTTTTCAAGGTGAGAGGTCCCTCTTTATTTTTATTGAATTTATGTCATATAAAAATGATGAAGCTTTTTTATAGGCAGAAAGTGTATTTGAGAATTTAGGAGAAAGATATGGCAAAAAGTAAATTTGACATAATATTTATTTTGTTGGTATGCAGTAGGCAATATGAAGAATTACTTTAGGCTAATAAAAATCCTCTATATTGCATATAAATAGGGTATAATAATATTATGAGGTGATAATATGGACAAAAAACTATCTTTATCTATTGGTTTTTTCTTTATATTTCTATTGGCCTTTATAATTCTTATATTAATTGGTGAGTATAAAAATATGAATAGTTTAAAAATAGAATATCCCAATATATCAGCTGAGGCTTACAATTATAGAAAATCTAATTTAAATATATGGGCTATTAATTTAATACTTAAATTTTTAGTTCCACTATTGTTCCTAACTACAGGATTATCTAAAAAAATAGAAATATTTGCTCGAGGCTCTGGAAGGGGTATATTTTTAACAGGATTTATTTATATTATTATATTTTCTCTAATTGATTTAGTATTGTCCCTTCCTTTAGATTTTTATGGTTCTTTTATAATTAAACATAAATTTGGTCTATCTAATCAAAGTATAATAAGATTTTTAGAATTAATTTTGAAATCTTTTGTACTAAATACTTTAGCAATTGCACTATTTATATGGTTTCCCTATACTTTAATATATAAATATCCCAATAGATGGTGGCTATATTTAGGCCTAATTTCCATACCTGTGATTATTTTTTTAAACTTTATATCACCTATGTATATATCCCCTATATTTAATAAATTCACTGCCATAGAAGATAAGGAATTAGAAAAAGATATCCAGTTACTCCTTGAGAAATCCCATATTAGTGATGCAGAGATTTATCAAGTGGACAAAAGTCGAGATACAAAGGAAATGAATGCCTATATGACAGGGGTATTTAAATCTAAAAGAATAGTATTATGGGACACTACCATAGAAAAACTAAATAGAAGGGAAGTTTTATCTGTAACAGCCCATGAAATAGGTCACTATGTAAAGGGACACATTTGGAAAGGGATTATATTAGGAGGATTAGGTTCCCTGTTATTAATGTATTTAATATATAAAACTTCCAATTGGATACTTTTAAAATCTAATGGAAGTTTTGGCTTTAATAAATTATATAATATAGCTTCTGTACCACTAATTATATTAGTACTAAATTTCTATATGTTTTTCTCTTCGCCTATAAATAATTATATTTCAAGATATATGGAAAAAGAAGCAGATGCCTATGAAATATATTTAACTGAAGACAGTGAAGCAGCCATATCCACCATGCTCAAACTATATGAAGAAAGTCTAGGTCTACCAAGACCAAGTAATATATTTAAAATTTGGTATCATAGTCATCCCACAGCTGAGGAAAGAATAGAGTTTTTTAGACAGTCAAATATTAGTACTAGGCCCTAATAGAGATGTGGGGACGGTTCTCATTCTAAATAGTGGTCTAGACAATTATAAAATTCAAAAACTCTTGAAATTGTACTCTATCTGTTATACAATATATATAACAGATAGAAAGGAAGAGAACTATGTTCATTAAAATAGATTTTGAATCAGAGATGCCTATATATGAACAGTTAAGGCGACAAATAATAATGGGAATTGCTAAGGGAGCTTTAGAAAAAGGAGAACAACTACCTTCTGTAAGACAATTAGCAGAAGATATAGGTATAAATCTACATACAGTAAACAAAACATATAATGTATTGAAAGAAGAAGGATACTTGGTAATAGATAGAAGAAAAGGAGCAATGGTTAGAGATATAATGCCTAAGGCAAATAAGGAATATAGTGAACATCTTCAAGCTGAAATGGAATATATTATTGCCAATTCTTATTGTAGAGGATTAACAAAAGAAGATTTTTTGAAATTATGTGGAGAGATTTATGATAAATTAGAAAAATATTAAATCTTATTTTTGCATTTATAACACTTCCCCTTATTATAATAGTTTTGACCCTTGTATTTCTTATATAGTAAGCATAGCAACTTGGTAAATATAGCAACCTGG
>JAAZMA010000111.1 GCA_012799055.1 Tissierellia bacterium | reverse complement strand
GCTGGTTGTCCTGTAAAATCTACAGGAATTATTGCTTTAGTTCTGCTAGTAATCTTTTTTTCTATATCTTTTGGATCTATATTATATGTATTGGGATCTATGTCTGCAAATACAGGCTTTCCACCTTGATATAATATACAATTTGATGAAGCTGCAAAAGTTATGGGAGTAGTAATTACCTCATCTCCTTCTTTAATACCTGCTGCAAAGCATGCGGCATGAAGTGCAGCAGTACCATTCGATATAGATACCGCATATTTAGCACCAACACATTTAGCAAATTTTTCTTCAAATTCTTCTATTTTAGGCCCCGTGGTAAGATAATCAGATTTTAGTACCTTTACTACTTCTTCTATATCATCATTATCTACCCATTGTTGCCCATAGGGTAAATAAGTATCTCTCACAGGTGCTCCTCCATTTATTGCTAGTTTGTTCATGTTGCCACCTACCTTTATATAATCTAGATTTTAGGTCTGAGATTCTCCGCTACCCTCAGAATAACAGTGCATTACACCTAGAATAATCTGCACATAGTAATTCCACATTTATTTTGTTGCTGCCGCTTCTCCCATATATGCTTCAACTAAAGGCATCATGTTTAATTGTACCAGTAAACTCCTTAATTCCTTTACATCTAACCATTCCACATTAGTCCCTGAATTATATTCAAAACCTTCTTCAATAGGCTTTCCTCCATTGGTAAAATGTCTATCTGAACTCCACCAATCAAAGTGAGGATATATTATATAGTGGTTTTCATATTCATATGTCATTCTAGAGTCATCCTTGGTTATCATTACTTCATGAAGTTTTTCCCCTTCTCTAATACCTACCTCTTCTAATATAGCATTGGGATTCATAGCCTTGGCTAAATCTGTTATTTTAAAAGAAGGTATTTTAGAAATATAGGTTTCCCCACCTTTTGATTCTTCCAAGGCTTTAAACACTAAATTAACTCCTTCTTCTAAAGTTATCCAAAACCTTGTCATTCGAAAATCAGTAATGGGAAGTTTGTCTTCTCCTTTTTCAACTAATTCTTTGAAAAAAGGTATAACAGAACCCCTACTTCCAGCAACATTTCCATATCTAACTACTGAAAATCTAGTACCTTCCCCTCCAGAATAGGCGTTGGCAGATATAAATAATTTGTCTGAAACTAATTTTGTACCTCCATAGAGATTAATTGGGTTTACAGCCTTATCCGTAGATAATGCTACTACCTTTTTAACTCCCCTATCAATTGCTGCATCTACTACATTTTGTGCTCCATGAATATTAGTCTTTATTGCTTCAAAAGGATTATATTCACAGGCAGGTACTTGTTTCATAGCTGCAGCATGAATTACATAGTCCACATCATAGAAAGCTCTATATAATCTTTCCCTATCCCTTACATCTCCAATGAAAAATCTTAAATCTTTTTGATATTCTTTAAATTGTTGTTTCATTAATGATTGTTTAAACTCATCTCTAGAATATATAATTACCTTTTTTGGTTTAAATTTCTCAAACACCATCTGAGTAAATTTTTGTCCAAAGGAGCCTGTCCCACCAGTTATAAGTATGGTTTTATTGTTTAGCATAATTATCCCTCGCTATGTAAATTATTTTCTAAAAATATTTTTATACTAGATTTCATTTCATTGTAAACTTCCTCTATATTGTCCACATCTTCTTTGCATAGGTCCATAAAATCTTTGAAACTTTTAACTATTTTTCTACCTTTTTCTGTTGGATTTTTTTCTTCATTTAAACTATCTATACTATTGGCTAATAATTCATATTGTACTCTATTCATTGGTAAGATAAAGGTTGTAAAAAAGTCATTTCTTTCAATCTTTCTTAAGATTTTATCTAATTTAATATAAGTTTTTTCTGCTTGATTAAAATTTCTATTGCTTATTAATCTTTCTATTCTATTTAATATCTCATAATATTCATCTATTAATTTTAATGCTTTTTTATAAGCTAAGTCCATTTTTTTCGACTGAGTTTCTAAATATTCTTTATCATAATTAGTTTTGTTCCCTACTAGCCAATTATTGTCTACCACTTTTTCCTTTAAATATTTGTTGATTACAGTTTCTAATTCTATAAATTCTGTACCTTCTATATAAGCTCCACCTTTTGTGGTGTTTATCACTTCTATATTTGGAAAGGCTTTTATATACTCTTCCATTTGTTGTCTCATACTATTAAATCCTAGATTGGTAAGTATTTCTTCCCCATATACATCCTTCACATAAATTCCCTTTTCTATTTCACTATCTGTTAAGTCCCTACTATAGTGGATTCCTTCTGAGTGTCG
>JAAZMA010000345.1 GCA_012799055.1 Tissierellia bacterium | reverse complement strand
TTTATCTCCTATTTTTAAGTCTTTTTTTGCTATGGTAATTGTTTCGGCAATTATGCCTTCAGTAGGTGCAATAGTAGCTTTGTGGTTTACACAAGCATCATATATGGTTATAGGCGTTTCTAAACTAGTTAAGTGATAAGGCCTGTAAAGCACATAATTAGGCCCAGAACCCATATTTAAGTATTCTAATTGATTATGAACTTCCTGTAATTTTGTAGTAAATATAAGAAATACCCCAGGGGCAATTCCCATTACATAATCTACTACACCATATTTATTAAGTACTCCTCCTTCATCTTTTAGACACATAAATTTGGTTAAATCATCTATATTACTAACTATCCCATGGCCTCCTCTAATATCTGGAACAAAACCTGTGGCATTAGCCATACAAGTCATCTCTATCATAGTATTGGTTCCATCTATAAAACCTGCTAACATATGAGGCTTTAACTCCTTTTTCAATGCCTCATTATACACAGTATCTGGATTTGCTTCTAAATCTATGGGATTGTTTTTCCCTTTTCCTATGGCTAAAACATCAAATCCAAGACTAGTGGCAAAATCATATAATTCCATTACAGCTCCAGGTTCATCTCCTGCTGTACCTGTATATATTACCCCAGCATCCTTTGCATATTTATATAGTATTGGACCTACTACAGAATCAGCTTCCACATTTAACATTATTATATGTTTTTTATTTTTTATAGCATCTAGGGACAATTTTGCTCCTACTTCTGGTACACCTGTAGCATCTACTATAGCTTGAATTTCATTTGTTTTTGCTGCCAAATCCGTATATTCAGATACTACATATTTTCCTTTTTCTAATTGGAAATTTATTGTCTCTAAAGAATTAGTAAATACAATATCTTCTTTAGGTATTCCTGCAGATATTAAAGCCTTAATACCTTTTTCCCCATTTCTATTAATGACTAAGGAAGGCTCCATTCCATTAATTCTAGACATTTGGTTTATTAAGCCTTTCCCCATTTTTCCTGCTCCAACTATGGCCACTTTTATAGATTTGTTTTCTTTGGCCATTTGGATTAGTTTTTTATTCATAATTAACCTCCATGTCTTTACAAAATAGTTCTATACATTCCAGAATTTTTGTATAACATGGCTAACTCCATCTTCATCATTAGATAAAGTTATATAATCTGCCATGTTTTTTACACTTTCTGGAGCATTTCCCATAGCTACACCTATACCAGCATAATCAATCATAGTAATATCATTTTCTCCATCTCCTACAATTATCATTTCCTCTTTATGAATATTTAATATATTGCCAAGTTTAATTAGTGCATTTCCCTTGGAAACATTAGAATCATATATTTCTAAGAAAAATGGTAAAGAAAATTCCATAGCCAATTTGTTTCCAGTTTCTTTTTCTAAATTTCTTCTATACTCTAATAAATTTTCATTATTGTCTGCTAATAATATTTTATTAATACTAGACCATAATTTGTTTTTTTCAAGATATTCTGATAAAGTGCCAATTTCTTCAGTAGGAGAATTACTATGTTTTACAAACAATTCAAATCTCTTATCTTTTTTATTTGCCACATATAGGGAATTCCTAATAAATACCATGCTACACATATTAAATTTTTCCCCTAATTCAATAGTCTTTTTAGCATCTATTTCATCCATACATTTTTCATAAAATATCTTGTCCCCACTATGATCAGTAATAATTCCACCATTTAATCCTACTATTGGATTTTTTAGGTTTAATTCCCAATTAAAATGTCTAATAGAAGATGGCTCTCTTCCAGAAATTAAAACAACTTTAACATCCCTTTCATTTAATAAACTTATAAATTTTTTGTTTTTTTCAGATATTTTATTGCTATTATTTAATAAAGTACCATCTATATCTAAACCTAATAATTTATACATTTTTACCTCCCACATTTTTATCCTAAACTAGCATTTTCTCCTGCTACATATCCTGAAGACCAAGCCCATTGCAGATTAAATCCACCACAATCTCCATCAATATCTAATATTTCTCCTGCGAAAAATAATCCTTTTACTAATTTAGATTCCATAGTAGAGGGATTTATTTCATTGGTATTAACCCCACCTGCTGTTACTTGAGCATCTTTAAAGGATTTGCTACCTATTATATTAAATCTCCAATCTGTTAATATATTGGAAATTTGTCTTATTTCCTCATTTGTTAAGTGAGCTATTTGTTTATCTTTATTTATATTAACTTCTCTAAGTATAGGAAGTATTAATCTTTTATTTATAAATCCAATTAAACCTATTTCAATAGTCTTTTTAGGCATAAAACTAAATCTATATTTTAAATATTCATACAATTCTTCTTCAGTTCTAGTGTGTATAATAGAAACACCTATTTCTACATTATCTCCCTTATTTAAATATTGCAAGGCTGTTCTACTTATTTGCAATATAGGTGGTCCTGATATGCCATAATTAGTAAAAAGCACATCTCCTATATCTTCTTTTATTAATTGGCCTTCTCTATAAAGGCTTGCCTTTCCCAAAACTTTTACTCCATCAATTTGCTTAAAAATATCTCCTTCTAATTTTAATTGTACTAATCCTGGAAATATAGGGACTATAGTATGGCCTAGAGACTGGGCTAATTTATAGCCATAACCATCAGAACCAGTATTTGGAGCAGCATTACCTCCTGTAGCAAGTATAACTTTATCTCCATATACCTTTTTCCCATTGTTTAATATTAAAACAAAATTATCTCCCTTTTCAATTTCCTTTACAAAGGAATCTGTTAAAACTTCAATGCCTAAATCCTCCATTTCAAATCTAAGTACATCTAATATACTAGAACTTTGAAAAGACAGAGGAAAAACTTTCCCATTATCTTCTATTGCAGGTGTTATACCTAATTGTTCAAAAAAATCCATAGTCTCCACCACTCCAAATTGAGATAAGGTACTATAGGCAAATTTAGGATTTTCTCCATGGTAATTGGCTATATTTAAATTTACATTGGTATAATTACATCTTCCATTGCCAGTGGCTAAAATCTTTTTCCCCACACGATTATTTCTTTCTAATAATATTACATTTGCTCCTTTTCTTTTAGCAGTAATGGCAGCCATCATTCCCGCTGCCCCTCCACCTATTACTAAGACTTTTGGCATATTATTAACTCCTTTTTTTACTATTCTCATATATTTTATATCTTTTATGCCATTTTGTCTAATAGGAACTATATTTCACTATATAATATTTTACAATCTCCTATACAATTCTTTATCATCATATCCATCATATTTAAGTCCTTCTTCTATTTGTTTTAATATTAATTCCTTATCCTCCATTAATGTTCCTCTCAAGGACAAATAGTTTGAAGCGTGATTGCTTCTAAAAATACAATTATCTATTTCTAAATTTTCCACTAGATTTTTCGTTTCTATTAAAACTTCTTTTGGGTTTAGAATTTGAAACTTTCCGTTTTTCACATCTTCATATAATTCTGTTCCTTCTTCTAATAATAATGTTAATAAACCAATATAATCTGGCTCCATTGCATTTAATACCCTTGCAGATTCTAGGGCATGTTCTATAGAATTTTCTTTTCCACCTATACCAGAAATTAGAGTTACTGAAGATTTTATATTAGAGTCTTTGATTTTTTTACCTGCTTCTATCATTTCCTTGGAATTGACTCCTTTTTTTATATCCTTTAAAATTTTATCACTACCAGATTCTAAACCTAAATATATAATTCCCAAGCCTAAATCCCTTAGTTCATCTAATTCTTCTTTGGTTTTTAATAATATGGACTTAGGTGAACCATATATACCTACCCTTTCACATTCTGGAAATATATTTTTTATGGCCTGAAGGATTTTTACTAATTCTTCAGTTTTAATAATTAGGGCATCTCCATCGGCTAAAAACACCCTTTTAATTTTTTTATAATGTTTTCTTCCTAAAAGTAAATCTTCAATTATTTCTTCAGTAGGTCTAATTCTAAACTTATCTTCTTTATACATGGAGCAAAAAGTACATTTATTGTGAGAACAACCAATGGTAGCCTGCACAATTAAACTATAGGCTTCACTTGGCGGTCTATATAGTCTTCCTTCATATCTCATACTGTATTACTCTCCTTTATGATTTTTAATATATTATATAATATATTAAAAAAGATAGCCAATAAAGGCTATCATAATGAAAGTTTAAATCTTTGCCAAGGCTTAATATAATCTAATAAATATATTTCCTCTTCTACAATCCTACCTACTACACTGGTTCTACCACTATTTTTCATAGGCTTTAATGCTATTTGCAATTCTCCAGCATAGTGGCCATATAGACTACTGTCTATTAATATATCTCCCTTTTCTATATCTCTAGGGTTTATTACTTGAAAATCCTGTCCCTTATATTTTACCCTACTTTGAGTAGATCTTATCATGTATTCAGAAATATCCCCCCTATTAAAATGAGGCTCTTCTAATACAATTTTTCTTTCTATTTCTGGTAGATTATTTATTAAATCTACTTTAAGACTTAAAATATCTTTATCCATTTCTCCTAAAGCTTTTAATTCTTCTAAAGATACATAGCAATTAGATATTATTATATCATCTATTACCCCTGTATTAAGTAAATCCTTAGTCTGAACTTCTATAGGTAATTCTCTATGTTCTTCTAAAGTAGGCAAACCCTCATTTACAGCCCAAGGTCCAAAGCTTCCATTGGAAGAAGAAACAAAGGCAGCAGTTCTTATTCCATGATTTTTAAAAAGCTTAGTGGTTTCCATAAAATGTTTTCTAGATAAACCAGTATATCTATGGGGATAAAAATTATGGCAGCCTATGATATTTTCTTTATTTGGCCTATAGCTTATTATATTTTCTATATATTTAGTGCCACTACTAATATTTACTTCTATTTTTAAATTATAAGGATTAAAACTCATAGTGGCCTCTTCCATGCCACTAAATCCTAAATCTAATCTAATACCAGAAAGACCCATGTCCTTAAAAAATTTTAATTCAGTATATTTAATATT
Source organism: Tissierellia bacterium (assembly GCA_012799055.1). Taxonomy (GTDB): domain Bacteria; phylum Bacillota; class Clostridia; order Tissierellales; family Tepidimicrobiaceae; genus JAAZMA01. Next base: position 75 of record JAAZMA010000345.1, on the reverse strand, counting down.
TAAGCTTTTAAAAACAGCAGGAGATACATCAGCTATTACCTCCATGCCTAAACTAGATGCGTATTTTACAATCTC
>JAAZMA010000148.1 GCA_012799055.1 Tissierellia bacterium | reverse complement strand
GGGTATTTTAAATTATTTCACCATTGCCCTAGCCATATGGTCTATTTCTTTGAATATTTCATCTATCTCCTATCGTACTAATACAAAAAATATTATAGAAAATATTTATATATCAGAATTAGTAGATGAACTAACTCTTGAAGAAAAGAGAATGTTAATTTATGACAATAAAAATATTAGTTATGAGAGATGCAATGAAGAAATTAAAATTTTAAATGAAAAAATTAATGAAGAAAAAAAGCAGTATAATATTATATTAATTATAGAATTATTAGTGTTTATAATACTTATAACTATTGCTGCAATAATAACACTTTGATTTGATGCATTAGATGTACCATCATTCCTAGCGATTTTTGGAATTTATCTATAGTATATTCAAAGATTGTTTAAAAAGAAACCTTTAGTTATTATCAAAATATCCCAAAATCCCTGCCTACAATTTGCCTACTATTTGACTACCAAACTTAAAAATAGTAGTCAAAAACCACAAAAATAGAACAAAGGCAGAACACATATAATCAAGTAATATCAACACATATAAAGATTTACCTAAACACATAAAAAGTCAAAAATAAGGCTCTTAATCAATGGGCCCAGGGTTCGAATCCCTGAAGGTGCACCAGTTGGAAGCCTCTATAATTAGATGATTATAGAGACTTTTTTTATTTTCAAATTTTATCTTTCAGAAGAGAATTAGCTAAAAACTAGATTTTCTAAATAATTAAAATAAAAAAACTAAATAGTTAATAAAATATGATACCTGGCATTAATATTTTTACTACAATAAGTTAGTATGTTAGTGCCAGGTTATTATATTTACCAGGTTATTATATTTACCAAGTTGCTATATTTATTGAGGTTATTATATTTACCAAGCTATTATATTTATTCCTGTTTATTATTGATAAGTATAAAAAATTTTAAAATGGTTAAATTAATGTAAAGGAGGTAGAAAAATGTCAGAGAATAGATTAAAAAGAGAATTAACTTTTATTCAAATGATAGCCATAGCTTCAGGTGCAGTAATAGGAGGATGGCTTGCAGAAGCGCCATATTGGTTTTCAGTAACTGGAGCAGGAGGAGCACTGGTATTTCCACTATTAGCAGTTTTATTAATTCCAGTAGGCTTAGCTTTTTCAGAGCTTACAGCTATGTTACCTTTTGCTTCATCTGTTGCTGTTTGGACAACAAATGCTTTTGGTTATACTGCAGGATGGTTTGCTCAATGGATGATGTTTTTAATACAAGTTGTAGAGCCACCTTTGATGGCATTTATATTTATTACGGCTTTAAACTACTTTATTCCTGTACCACCGAGCATGGCCATATGGATAGCAATAGGGATAGTTTTTCTATGGTATATACTATCTAATTTCAATATTGGTATTACTGGTAAATTATCCACAATCTTTTTCTTTGCTATGATTATTATATCTCTTTTAGTTGCAATATCATTTTATTTAAGTGGAAATTGGTCATATAGAAATATATCCAATTATGGAGGTTGGACTCCCAATGGCTTTAGAGGAATTTTTATAGCCTTTGCTGTATTTTCATTGAAATTCATAGGCTTTGAAATGACTCCAACAATGATTGAAGAGACTAATTTTCCAGCTAAAAAAATGTCTAGAGTTATTTTATCAGCATTGTTTGTGCCAGCTATATTGTATTTTGTTGTAGTAATGGCTATGGCAGGTTTGGCTCCATGGACAGAAATTGCAGATATGAGTTTGCCAGAGCCTGAATTAGTATCTAGACTTGGCTTACCTGGAATAATCGGTATTGCTGCAATAGCATCAGGTATTTTACATGCTTTAACTACATTAATGGGTTTTTGGACTTCTTCAGCAAGAGTATTATATGGTGCAGCACAGCTAAATCAATTACCAGAAATATTTACTAAATTAAATAAACATGGTCAACCTGCAGCTGCAAACTTTGTAGTATTAATTTTTTCTGTATTTTTCTGTTTATTTAGTGGTGAAAATTGGGTTCAATATATTTATGCAATTTCATCTGTAGCAGCAGGCATAATTTATATTATCACTTGCTTAAATGCAATTGTATTGAGAAAAAAGTTTCCTCAATGGGAAAGACCTTATAAATCACCTGGAGGCAATGGGTTGTTTATTCTAGGTGTGCTTGTTGGAGTGTGGATATTAATTGGTTCTGTTTTGGAATTAAATCTAGGTGGATATATATCATTAGGAATATATATTGCTGTAGGAATACTTCTAAATATGCTAATGGGTGTTCGTAGAAGAAAGGATCCAGAAAAACACAAATTAATTACACTAACTCCAGAAGACAAAAACAGATTTGATAGTATTTAACATTTTGAACATATTTTATTAACTCAAATAGGGAGGTTAGAAATGAAAATAATATCAAATGAAAAAGTTATTTATAAATTTAAACATGAAATGGAATATGTAGAAAAAATACTACCTGGTGAAATAGTAAAGGTTAAGACAAATGATTGCTGGTTTCAGCAAATTACCACTGAAGACCAAGTAGTAAAAGAAATAAATTATGAAATATTAAACCCAGCTACTGGTCCTTTATACATTGAGGGAGCAGAGCCAGGAGATTTATTAAAGGTAAAAATATTATGTATAGATGTGGAAAGCAAGGGTTCTGCTGTAGCAGTACCTAATGAAGGAGTCCTAGGAGATAAAGTAGAAAACCCCACAGTAAAAATTATAAATATAGAGGATAATTATGCTATATTTAATGATATAAAATTGCCAATAGAGCCTATGATAGGTGTAATAGGAGTAGCACCTGCCAAAGAAGATGGAGAATGGGCAACAGAAAGCCCATGGAAACATGGAGGGAATATGGATACAAAAGATATTAAAGTAGGTTCCACATTATATTTTCCAGTTAAACAAAAAGGTGCTTTATTAGCATTGGGAGATTGTCATGCTATTATGGGAGATGGAGAAATTTGTTTTACTGGTTTAGAAATACCAGCTATTGTTACTCTTGAAATAGATTTAATAAAAAACAAAACTGTGAAATGGCCTTTATTAGAAACAAAAGAGCATACAATGGTAATAGCATCTGGTGATGATTTAGAAGAGGCAATTTATGAAGCAACTAATGAAGCAGTAGAACATATTAAAAATTGTTTAAATATAAAATGGGAAGAAGCCTATATTTTAGCAAGTCTATCTGTAGATTTAAAAATATCTCAAGTTGTAGATCCAAAAGCAACTGTAAGAGCAACAATACCAAAGTATGTAACAACTACTAAAAATATAATTGAATCTTTGAAATAAAGAGGCAAAATATAGAATATAATATAAAAATTTTATTTGGTATAAATACAGATTATTTTATGAATTTGCCAAGAACACCTGGGACTTCAGTCATGGGATGAATTGGACACACTATGTTGTTTACAACAGAATCCCGCGATTTTAATCGGGGGAGGTTCAAACTAATTTAATCTTGTACTATTTTCTATTGTGGCAGCACTACCTAGTTTTTCACTGTCTAAATCTATATTTGTACTATATCCTCTTTTACTTTTCCCATTGGTACAGGTCTAATTATTGCTACAGTGATTAATAGAAAAATATTAGCATAGGGAGAAGACTTTATAAAATATATTGGAAATATTATAGATGAATAATAGAATTAATTAATAAACACAATAAGTCGGGGCTTAGCCCCGACTATTTAAATATTAGCACCTCCTACCAAATGAATCACAATTACAGAAAAGAATTACTAGTAATAAGAAGAAGAATAGTAGTGAGCTATCATTTTCACAATCTCTTCTACCTAATAAATCAGCCATAAAAGCACCTCCTAAGGATTATTTAATTAGCCAAATTAGGAAAACTAAAATGTCCAAATATTTTAGGACATAACAGTTTCTTAAATCCTAATACATATTATGTAATAGAAAATAAATTGCTAATGATTTAAGCAATTTATATTAGAGTATATTATAAATTTTGGAAATTAAAAAAAGCTTAATTTAGCAATTATAATGAATATACTAGAATTAATATTAATAAATTTAAAACAACAGTACTATAAGTACAGCTATATGAAAAAGGAAGGATATATATTATAATAGTTTATAACAAACATAAATTATTTACATCTAAAATAAATTTGTGGATTATTTTCAATTGTGTAAAGAGGGGTATTATTATATGAGTAATGGAAATATTGGATATACTGGTATTGTATTTAATATTAAATTGACTTACAGGGAATGATTATAAAATTAAAAGAGAAGTAAGTGTAATCTTATTGGTATATATTATATAATAAGAAAAAGAATTGGTGGTGATATTTTGGTTTGTACTGCAGCTTTCTTTGATATAGATGGTACCCTTTTTAGAAACTCATTAATGATTGAACATTTTAAAAAGCTAATTAAATATGAAGTTATAGACCCATCTCTTTGGCACAATAAAGTAAAATATGTATACGAAGAATGGGATAAAAGATTTGGAGATTTTGAAAATTATTTAGAAACTTTAGCTCAAGTATATATTGAAGAACTAAGGGGAGTAAATAAAAGCAATATTGATTTTATAGCTGCTCAAGTTATAAATGTAAATGGAGATATGGTGTACAAATACTCTAGAGATAGAATAGAGTGGCACAAAAATTTAGGGCATAAGGTATTTTTTATATCGGGGAGTCCAGATTTTTTAGTATCTAAGATGGCAGAAAAATATGGGGCTACAGAATATAGAGGCACTAAATATTTAGTAGATGAAAACAACAATTTCACAGGAGAAATTGTTAAAATGTGGGATTCAGAAAACAAACAAAAATCCTTAGATGAAATCTTAAGTAGATATAATATAGATTTAGAAAATTCCTATGCTTACGGTGATACTGTTGGAGATTTATCCATGTTTAGAATGGTGGGCAATCCCATAGCAATTAATCCTAATAGGGAATTATTAATTAGCATAAGGAAAGATAAAAATCTATCAGAAAAGACTCAAGTAATAGTGGAAAGAAAAGATGTAATTTATAAACTAAAATCTAATGTAGAAATTTTGTAATCTAATATTTACTATTTTGTAAATTATTTTAAATCAAAATTGGATATAATCAAATTAAAGTATAAAGTTTATTGAGGTGAAGATATGAAAAAATACCCATTATTGGTAATTGTATTATTAATATTACCAATTGTATTTACTGGATGTAGTAGTGAAAAATCTATAGATGAAGTCAAGACAAACAATACTCCTATAATTAACGAAGAAAAAATCAATATTGAAGAACATACCATAGAAGAATATTTTCCTTTTGTGGAAAATACTATAATGGATTATGAAGGCATAGGCAACGAATTTGCAGAACAAATAGTATTCTTTGAGTATATAGAGGGCAACAAGGCACAAATGAAAATCTTCAATCCAGGTACAGTAGTAGTTAAAGTATTGGAATATAATGAAGGGGAACTTAGGGAAGTATATAGTGAAGGAGAGTTTTATCATATTGAAAATATTTTAGATAAAACTGGAGAAAACAACACTATTTTATTAAAAGAACCTTTAAAACCAGGCACATCTTGGACTATTCCAGGTGGATATAAAAGGGCTATTACAGGAGTAGATGTGGATTTGGAATTACCCTATGGCAAAGTTAAAGCTTTAGAGGTTGTTACTCAATTTGGAGATGAAAGACAAGTATCAGATTATTATGTAAAAGGTATAGGCCATGTAGCTTCTATTTATAAAGATGGAGAATTTGTAGTGGAAACTCTTTTAAAGGAAATAAAAAACTCGCCTTATGAAAGTGAAGCAGTTTTTTATTATCCCCTATATGAAGATATAAAAACTGTATATATATCTAGGGATATTTCTTTTAATACTAATGACAATATTAAAGATATCTTAGAATATAATTTTAAAAATCCTCCATCGGAAAAATTAATAAAATTAATATCTGAAAATACAAAAATTAATTCTTTAACATTAGAAAGAGGCAATGGAATAGTTCGGATAGATTTTTCAAAAGAACTAACAATAGAAATGAATGCTGGTAGTGGTTTAGAGTACGAAATATTAAAAAGCATTACCAATACTTTAGGGGATTTTTATGGAGTAGATAAAGTATATATATCCATAGATGGTGTACCCTATGCTTCTGGACATTTTGAAATGAGAGAAGATGAATTTTTCGAAGTAGATAAAGAAGATATTGAAGAGTTTAATGAGTAATTATAAAGATTAAGGAACCTCATGTAATCATGAGGTTCCTTAATCTTTAACTGTTAAAAGTTATCATTGTCTTTTTTGTTATCATCCTTGTTGTTTTTTTTGTTGTCAAAAACATTATCCTTATTACCCTTTTTATTTTTCTTGGAATCCTTTTTGTTTTTATTATTAGACACTTTAAACCTCCTCTTTCTATTAAATATATTTCTTCATATATAGTATTGCTAATTTTTCTAAAAATAATCCTAAAGTATAAAAATTGTTAAAATAACTACTCTTTTATAGTTTTTGCCTTAAAAAGTAGTTATTTATTAAATAAATTTTCCAATTCCACTAAAAATCTGGAGGGTTGGACTTTTTTATTATTTTTTTCCTTTATTGTAATTAAATTTAAGGATTCCTTAGCTCTGGTCATCCCCACATAAAATAATCTTCTTTCTTCTTCTAATATTTCTATATTTCCCTTATTAAATTCATCTATACTAGTAACATTTGGAAAATCTCCTTCAATTAAATCAATCATATATACATTTTCAAACTCTAAACCTTTAGCAGAATGAATAGTAGATAAAGTAATAGCATTCATATTATTTTTTGACTGAGCACTTAAGTATTCTAAAAATTTTAATCTTCCTCTAAATTCTATTAAATTTTCCACATTGGAAGCAATAATTTTCAAATAATATAAAATGGTTTTTAAAGAATCTAAAGTATGACCAAATTTCATACAAGATTCTCTTAAATAATCTGTATATTCCAGTTCTTTTTCAATAAATATAATACCATCATAAGGTTTCATTTTAGATAATTTTTTAAAATTTAATTTTAAATCTAAAATATTTTTTCTATAAAATTCATTTAAACCTGGCAAATCTAACAATCTATCAAAAACTGAGGAATTAGAATTCATGGTTTTAATATAGTGTAATTGTTTTTTTGAAATAAATCCTTTCATTTTATAATAAATTCTTTCAAAGGAATATATATCCTTAGGTTCATTGGCTAAATTGAAAAAGGCCAATAAATCCTCCACTATCCAATGATTAAAAAAGTTGATTTTAACATCTTTCATATAGAAGGGGATATTATTTCTTTCTAAGTACTCAATAAGTCCAATAGCAGAAATATTGTTCCTATATAAAATAGCAGAATTATTATAATTGTTTTCCCTTTTTAATTCCTTTATTAAAAATTTATATTGTTCTTCTAAAGTTTTTACTTTAACAATATTTACAGGTTCAATAAACTTATTTTTAGTAAATATATTTTTATCATATCTTAGGGTATTTTGTTTAATAAATTTATTACAAATAGAAACTATATTTCTTGAAGACCTATAATTTTCTTCCATATAATAGATTTTAGAATTTTTATATACAGTGTTAAAATCAAATAATCCTTTAGGATAGGCACCTCTAAAACCATAGATAGATTGATCATCGTCAGCTACTATAAAAAGATTGTTTTTTGGACTGCTTAAAATTTTAATAATTTCCATTTGTATTTTAGAAGTATCTTGACCTTCATCAACTTGTATAAAATTATATCTATTTCTATATTTGTTTAACAAATAATTATCTTTCTTTAATATTTCCAAGGCAATAGTCAGCATATCGTCAAAATCTATCAAATTATTAGCCCTTTTATATTTTTCATAAAAATTGTAAATATCTACAAATTTGTAAATATCAATATTAAACATATTTACAAATTCTTCTGGGCTAATTAATATATTTTTAATATAACCTATGGAATTTACTAGAGTTTCTAGTTTTTCTTCAGTAATATAATCTTTATTAATAGAATAATAAATTCTTTTTAATATATTGTATTTATTTAATTCTTTTTTATTATCCTCTATAAGAGTGTATTGAAGTCTATTTCTATAGGCGTATTCCCTAATTAAACTAAAGGAGAAACTATGTATTGTGGAAAAGTGTACAGGAATGTGGGAAATATCCCCATATATTTTATTAAATCTATTTTTCATATCATTAGCAGATGCCCTACTAAAGGTAATAGATAATATATTTTCAGGACTAATACCATGATTTAATATTAGATTCCCTGTTCTATGAATTAATACTGTAGTTTTACCTGCACCAGGTACAGCTAAAACCAATGCAGGACCTTTAATATGGTTTATTGCCTTTTTTTGTTCTTTACTTAAATTCATAAAAACACCTCTATTTGTTACGTAAAAATTTTCAATTTTAAATTTAAATATATATTAGCATAATTTTGACATATATGCACTAGGTACCCATGAACAGATGAATTGGATAAAGGAAGGATAGTTCTTACCTTGATTTAATTTCACAGATATGTAAGGCTTCTTGAATCAAAAACCCTTGACAGGGATAAAATTTTAGTCTATACTGAATATAGTGTACTAATACGAATAGTACACCCCATACACAGGAGGTGATATATTGTTCAATATTGATATTTCCAGTAGTACACCAATTTATGAACAAATAGTAGATAATGTAAAAGAGGGTATACTTAAAGGTTTATTTGAACCTGGGGAAAAACTCCCTTCAGTAAGGGAATTGGCAAAGACTATGAGACTAAATCCCAATACAGTACAAAAAGCTTATCAAGAATTAGAAAGACAAAAAGTAACCATCACCCTTAGGGGAAAAGGGACCTATATTTCCACAGATTATAAGCCGAGAAAGGATGAAGATAAATTAATGGAAGTCAAGGAAATGTTTAAAAAAGGCATAGTGGAGGCCCATTATATGGGTTTTAATGAGGAAGATATAATAAATATGATTAAAGAATTATTAGAAGAATTGGAGGGAGGTAAGGCTAATGATTAGAGGATATAATATAGATAAGTATTTAGGTAGAGACAAAATACTTAATAATGTAAATATAAATGTAAATAAAGGTTCTATATATGGCTTAATAGGTCCCAATGGAGCAGGAAAAACCACTTTACTTAAAACTTTAGTAGATATATATGAGCCAGAAAAAGGGGAAGTTTTTATACTAGGGGAAAGTATAAAAGATAATACAAAAATAAAAGCTAAAATAGGATATGTAGCAGACAATTTAAAATTCTATCCTAATTTTAAATTAGAAGATACAGTAGATTTTTATAGAAATACTTATCCTTTTTGGGATGAAGAAAAATTTATCCAGTTAAAAAATATATTTAAACTAGAGGAAAAGAAGAAATTAAAATCTCTATCTAAGGGTATGAAAACTCAATTAGCACTTATGCTTAATCTTTCTATAAGCCCAAAGATTTTAATATTAGATGAACCAACTTCAGGGCTGGACCCTGTAATTAAGAGGAAAGTATTAGATATTATAATAGATGAGGTGGCAGAAAATGAAACTACTGTACTTATATCTTCTCATCATTTAGGGGAATTGGAAAGAATATGTGATTATATAGGTATAATTCATGAAGGACAAATTTTATTGGAAGATAGTATAGAACATTTGAAGCTCAATGTAAGAAAAATTCAAGTGGCATTTAAAAATGGTTTGCCAGAGGAAATCAAGAATAATCCAGATGTTTTAAGTATAGAAAATAGAGGAAAGGTGTATGAAATAATTGTAAATGAAAATATGGATATTTTTATGGAAAGTATTAAAAAACATAATCCAATATTATTAGAAACTATAGATATGTCCTTGGAAGAGATATTTGTCTATAAAATGGGGGGTGTAGGGTATGGATTTGAAGATATTATCCTTTAACAAAGTATTATTTAAAAAAGATTTTAATATGGTAAAGTTTTTAATACTATTTATAGCTGGAATGTTATTTGCTACTACTACTATTAATATAATATCTAGGGGAAATGCCTTTAATAATTTACAGAAATACTATATGGAAAATGGAATAGAATACAATAGAGAAAAGATTGTAGAAGATTATAAAAATCAGGTAGATTGGGTGCTTAGTGATTGGAATTCCAATGGAATTAATATTCTTTTTATAATTGGAATGCCTATTACTTTAATTGCCCTATTATTTAGTGAAGAGAAAAGGCAAAGAACCTTTGAGGTATTACAAGTAATGCCCTATACTAGATACGAAATATTTTTCAATAAATTACTAGTGGCTTTAGTATCTATGGCATTACCTTTTATAATAAATGGATTGATTATGATATTGGCATTAGGTTTTTCACCTACCTTAAGAATGTTTTATTCAGTAGGGCAGGTCATTAAATGGATATTATTATATTTCTATTATCAATTGCCTATTCTAGCTTTTGCCTTAATATTTGGAACTATTACAGGCACCACAGTTTCTCATATAATCTTAACTATTATATTTTTAATATTTCCCATGGGGATTACAACATTGATTTTCTGGAATTTAGATATGCTTGGATTGAATTTAGGAAATGTAAATATGTTTTTTGAAAATATATTAATAAATATTATGAATTATACCCCACTAGGTGTTTTGATAAATCAAGGGGATATTATATACATTTTAGTCTCTTTAGGAATGATTATATTAGCTAAAATATTATTTAGTAAAAATAAAATTGAAAGAAATGGTGAAACCTTGGAATTTGAAAAAACTGAAAGCTTTTTCAAATTTGGAGTGGCCATATGTACAGCACTTTTAGTAGGATTAATATTTTCATGGATTTTCAATGATTATGTTTCCCTATCTCAAGTTTCTGTAGTTTTAATAATGTTTTTAGGATATGTTGTAGGTGGAATATTAGGTTATATTGCAGCTCATTTTAGTATAAAAGTAAATAAAAGTAAAGCATAAATTCATAAATAAAATGCACCAAAATCCAAAAGACAAAAAGGTGGACCTTTTCCTTGATTTATTTCAATAGGTATCCAGGGGATTGCATCTTTTTGAATAAACACTAGGGCAGATTTTTGTCAAATTTGCCCTTTTCTTTTATCTATGATTGATTATAATGGTATTATTAGGGTAGTATAATATAATACTATACAATAAAGGACGGTCATAAAATGAAAAAAGCTTTTAAATGGTTTGATGAAAAGTTAATAGATATATTAAATCATAAACTTAATAATAGATTTTTAGATAAATTTATGTTTGTTTTTACTAATTTTGGTGGTGCTATATTCACCACCTGTTTTACGCTGGTTTTAATACTATTAGGTAAGGGAAAGGCTAGATTTATGGGTTT
>JAAZMA010000265.1 GCA_012799055.1 Tissierellia bacterium | reverse complement strand
TAATACAGCCACCAATAATGAAGGCATTAACTACAGAAGAAGAAAGAAAAATAGTAATGGAACAATTAAGGCCAGTATCTAAAAAAGAAAAAATATTATTCCCAATAATGATAACAGTACTTGTTACTCTATTATTACCCTCAGCAGGACCCTTAGTTGGAATGCTAATGTTAGGTAATCTAATGAGAGAATCTGGTGTAGTAGAAAGATTAAGTCAAACTGTACAAAATGAACTAATGAATATAGTAACCATATTTTTAGGAATAACAGTAGGAGCCACAGCTAATGCGGAAACCTTCTTACAATGGGGGACAATAAAAATAATAATATTAGGACTAATAGCCTTTTCCATAGGAACGGCAGCAGGAGTAATATTTGGAAAAATTATGTGTAAAGCCACAGGTGGAAAAGTAAATCCATTAATAGGTTCGGCAGGAGTATCTGCAGTACCAATGGCAGCTAGAGTATCTCAAAAAGTAGGACAAGAAGCTAATCCAAGTAATTTCCTATTAATGCATGCCATGGGACCAAATGTGGCAGGAGTTATAGGCTCTGCAGTGGCTGCAGGATTATTATTGATGTTTTTCGGTGGTTAATATATAATATTAATGAAATTGGCTGGCATCTTTTTTAAAGAGCTGGACAAAATAAATGTAACAAAAAAATAACGACTGGTATCCGAAAGGAACTAGAGCGGAGGGATTAAAATGATTAAACAAAGAAAAAAATTATCTGTAAGAAAAATGGCTATTGTAGGAGTATTAGGAGGCCTATCTATTGCCTTAGGCTTAACCCCATTGGGATTTATTCCTGTGGGGCCTACTAGGGCAACTATAATGCATATACCTGTAATTATAGGAGGTATATTAGAAGGACCCCTAGTAGGAGGCCTAATAGGTCTAATATTTGGATTATCTAGTATATTTCAAGCTGCTACTAATCCAACACCTGTATCCTTTGTATTTTTAAATCCATTAGTATCAGTTTTACCTAGAGTACTAATTGGAATTGTAGCCCATTATGTATATAAAGGTGCTAAAAATTTAGGTGAAAACAAAACCTTAGGTCTATTTAGATTATTATGGATAGGCATAATTTTCTATTTGTCCTATGGAATATATAATGGAATTAAATTAGATAATGGAATAGGTGCAATAATCACAAATATAATTTTAATAGCCTTAACTTTAATATTTGGAATTTATGGCCAGAAAAAACTAAAGGGCAATGCTAATTCCGTTGTAATAGCAGCAATATTAGGAACCTTAACTAACACAGTAGGAGTTTTATCCATGATTTATTTTATTCATGGAGAAAAATTTGTTAAAGGCCTTGGACAAAATCCAGATATGGCAAGAAAGATTATATTTGGAATTGGAATAACCAATGGCATACCAGAAATAATAATAGGTACCATAATAGTTACTAATGTAGTAGCTGCACTAAATAATAGAGTAAAATAGAGGTGGATAAAATGTTACTAGTAATAGATGTAGGTAATACCCATGTTGTATTTGGAGTATATGAAGGAGACAAATTACTTTATGACTGGAGAATAGCTACAGATAAACACAAAACTTCAGATGAATATGGATTACTATTTGAACAAATTTTTAAATATCATGGCCTATGTCCTAAAGATGTAGAAGATGTAATAATGTCATCAGTAGTACCTACATTGATGCATACATTTTCCGCCATGTGTATTAAATACTTTGAAAAAGAACCTATAATAGTAGGACCAGGAGTAAGAACAGGGATGAATATAAAATACGATAATCCAAGGGAAGTAGGGGCAGATAGAATAGTAAATGCAGTAGCTGCTTATGAAAAGTATGGAGGTCCCATAATAATTGTGGATTTTGGCACTGCCATTACTTTCTGTGCTGTATCTCGTGGAGGAGAATACTTAGGAGGAGCCATAGCACCAGGAATTAAAATATCCAGTGAAGCTTTGTTTACACGAACGGCAAAATTACCTAAAGTAGAATTAATAAAGCCTGATACAGTTATTGCAAAGAATACAGTAAGTAGTATCCAATCTGGATTAATTTATGGATATATTGGATTAGTAGATTATATTGTAGAAAGAATGATGGAAGAATTAAAAGATGAAGGGGAAGTTAAAACTGTAATTGGAACAGGAGGTTTTTCTTCTCTAATAGGTAGTGAATCAAAATATATAAATAAAATTGACAAACTATTAACCTTTGATGGACTTAGGATCATATATGGGAGAAACAAGTAGCCAATTGGCTACTTGTTTACTAATATGAGGTGGAAAAGATGAAAATAGGAGATATATTACTAGAAAATAATATATTTTTAGCACCTATGGCAGGAGTTACAGACAGTAGTTATAGAATAATTTCCAGAGGAATGGGAGCAGGGCTAGTTACCACAGAAATGATAAGTGCCAAAGGATTATACTTTAGGGATGAAAATACGAAAAGATTAACTAAAATAGACCCTAGAGAAAATCCAGTGGCATTACAAATATTTGGCTCAGACCCTGAAATTATGGCAATTGTTACAGAAAAATATATTAATCCTAGGGATGATATACAATTTTTAGATATAAATATGGGCTGTCCTGCACCTAAAATTGTTAAAAATGGTGATGGAGCAGCTTTAATGAAAAGTCCTTCACTGGTGAGGGATATATTAAGGGAAGTAGTAAAGGTGTCCAATAAACCAGTTACTTTAAAGATTCGTATGGGCTGGGATAAAAATAGTATTAATGGAATAGAAATAGGAAAAATCGCAGAGGAAGAAGGCATATCCCTATTAACTATTCATGGTAGAACTAGGGATATGTTTTATTCTGGTAAGGCAGATTGGGACTATATTAAAAAAGTAAAAGAAAGCCTTAAAATTCCAGTTATAGGAAATGGAGATATATTTGAGCCTTTAGATGCCATTAAAATGTTAGAATATACAAATTGTGATGGGGTAGCCATAGGCAGAGGTGCCATGGGGAACCCTTGGATATTTAAAAGAATAAATAATTTGTTAAATGGAATAGAAGATATGGAACCTAGTGAAAATGAGAAAATAGATATGGCAATAGACCATTTAAATTTATTATGTAATATGAAAGGAGAAAGTATTGGAGTAAAAGAAATGAGAAAGCATATATCCTGGTATTTAAAGGGGATGAAAAATTCCAATACAGTTAAAAATGAAATAAACAGCATAATTGAAAAAAATCAAATGATAAATACTCTATTAGAATACAAATTAGAATTAAATTAGTAATACCTAATTAAAAAACCTCATATAATACATTACAAATAATGTATAGGGGTGATTTTATTGGGTTTTTATATCTTGTAGAAGAAAAAGAAAAAAATCATAATAAAAACTTTTTTTTAAAATTATTTCAAAAATTAAGGCCAAAAATTAAAGATGGTATTTACAATAATGAAGGGAATAAAATAGGGATAATCAGTAAGATTAATTTAAAAAGTATTGAAGATGTCCAAAAGCTTATTTATAAAATAAATAAAATCAAAGAAGAAAATACAAAATACTTGATTATAGAGAATCTAAATTTATTTAGTAGAGAAAAGTTAAATTTAATTGAGAATGAAACTAATTTAAAAATTTTAAATGGAATGAAAATAATATCTTATTTTTTTCCACTAGTATTAAAAGAATTGTATATAATATTAAATGAAGATTTAAAGAGAAAGGAAGTACTAATTTTTTGCGGTTCTAAAGAATTAACAGAGGAATTTATATTAAATTTAAGTAAAGAAGTAAAATTTATCACCCTAGTAGGAGATAATAAAGAGATAATAGAGGATATATCTAACAATATATTAGAAAGTACAGGATTATCTATTTTTCACTCTAGAAATATAGAGAAAATATTAAAAAACTATCCTATTATAATTAATCTCAATGATAATACAGAAATAAATGAAAATAAAATTAGAAAAGAAGCTATAATTTTTGATTTTAGTTTAGGAAAAACTTTTAAAAGTTTAAAAAACTGTGAGATTGTAGAAGATTTTATATTTAAAATTGATGGATTAAATATTAAAGAAAATTCTCATATGGAATATGGTTTACCTTCTTCTTTGTATGAATATTTTAACAAGGTAGAAATAGAAGATTTGAAAGGTTTGCTAATAAAGGGCCAGGTATATAATCCTGAAAACTTCATAAATGGGAAAATAAGGCAAATTAGAAGATTATAATAACTTGACAATAGTCTTTACCTTGTTTATAATATTTTGCATATATATATTATCCGTTTAAAAGGCAATTTGGCCAAATTATTGAAAAGGAGAGAGTTAAATGGCTGAAAGGGATGTGTTTTTGACTGTAGAGGGGCTAAATAAATTAGAAAATGAATTAGATGAATTAAAAACCGTTAAAAGAAGAGAAATAGCAGAGAAAATAAAACAAGCCTTAGCTTTTGGAGATATATCTGAGAATTCAGAATATGATCAGGCTAAAAATGAACAGGCTCAATTAGAGGAAAGAATAGCAAAATTAGAAATGATACTTAGAAATGCAAGATTAATAGATGATGAGGATATTACTACAGATGTAGTAAGTATAGGTTCTAAAGTTACTGTAAAGGATTTAGAATATGATGAAGAAATGGAATATACCATAGTAGGTTCTGCAGAGGCAGATCCCTATGAAGGAAAGATTTCCAACGAATCTCCAGTAGGCTCTGCTCTACTTGGAAGAAAACAAGAAGAAATTATAGAGGTACATGTACCAGATGGACTTATTAAATATCAAATCCTAAGTATCACTAGATAAGGGAGGTTTATATTAGTGCCAGAAGATAATCTTAATGAAATGCTTATGATGAGAAGGGAAAAACTAAATGAATTAAAGGAAATGGGGGAAGACCCTTTTTTAATAGAAAAATATGAATACACTCATCATAGTAGTACAATAAAAGAAAATTTTGAGGAATTAGAAGAAAAGACTGTGTCTGTTGCAGGAAGAATAATGTCTAGGAGAGGACATGGTAAAGTTAGTTTTATGGATATTCAAGACAGTCAAGGAAAGATTCAACTATTTGTTCAAATGAATGCCCTAGGAGAAGAAGCCTATAATAAATTACATTTATTAGACATAGGGGATATTGTTGGAGCAAAAGGAGAAGTATTTAGAACTAGAACTGGTGAAATATCCATAAGAGTTAAAGAATTTACACTATTAACTAAGTCATTGCAAATCCTACCAGAAAAATTCCACGGCTTAAAGGATCAAGACTTAAGATATAGACAAAGATATGTGGATTTAATTGTAAATCCAGAAGTTAAAGATGTTTTTTTACTTAGATCTAAAATAATAAAAGCTGTAAGGGAATTTTTAGACAATAGAGGTTTTTTAGAAGTAGACACTCCTATTTTAAATACCATTGCTGGTGGCGCCAATGCTAGACCTTTTGTTACCCATCACAATACATTAGATATAGATATGTATTTAAGAATTGCCAATGAATTGTATTTAAAAAGGCTAATAGTTGGTGGCTTTGACAAAGTATATGAAATGGGTAGAATGTTTAGAAATGAAGGAATGAGCCCAAAGCACAATCCAGAATTTACCAATATGGAACTGTATGAGGCTTATGCAGATTATAAAGATATGATGGAAATTACAGAAGAATTAGTAGCCTATGTGGCAAAAGAAACATTAGGTTCTACTAAAATAGAGTATCAAGGAACAGAAATAGACTTAACTCCACCATGGAGAAGAATTACCATGATAGATGCCATAAAAGAATATACAGGAGTAGATTTTAATACTATAGATACTGATGAAGAAGCTAGAGAAATTGCCAAGGCTAAGGGATTAGAAGTAGATGAGAGTATGAAGAGAGGCCATATAATTAGTGAAATGTTTGAAGAATTTTGTGAGGTTCATTTAGTTCAACCCACTTTTGTAACTCATCATCCTGTAGAAGTATCTCCACTAGCTAAAAGAAATGCTGAAGACCCAAGACTTACTAATAGATTTGAAGCTTTTATAAATACATGGGAAATAGCCAATGCCTTTAGTGAATTAAATGATCCAATAGATCAAAAAGAAAGATTTAAAGAACAAGAAGCACAGAGGGTAGCAGGAGATAGTGAAGCCCATATGATGGATTTAGATTTTATTAATGCATTGGAAGTAGGACTACCACCTACAGGGGGCTTAGGAATAGGGATTGATAGATTAATAATATTATTGACAAATCAACCAAGTATTAGAGATGTACTTTTATTCCCAACAATGAAGCCAATAGAAGAATAATAAAAATGAGTCAAAGAATGTTTCTTTGGCTCATTTGTTTTATATTTCCTTTGTCTATGAAATAAAAGTAAAAGTAGTTATTTTGACCTTTTATATAATAGAATATATGACATAAATAAAATGAGCAACTATTCCTGCACATAATCCTCCTATAGTGTGACTAACAATAGCTTTAGTTGTTAATTTTCTCATATCTAATGCATCCATCATTGCTACATGGGTGCTTAAATATCCACTCCAGCACATGCCCATAGCTGTAAATACTGCTATTTCATTTTCAGCTATAAGTCCTTCTGATAAAAACTTTGGGACAAGACCTAATGAAGCTCCTACAGAACCTAAAGAAGTAACTGGAAAAGCTATTGCTTCAGGACTTTTAAATCCAAATAAAGGAGATAATATAAATTGTAATTTTTCTCCTATCCAGGGGAGTACCTTTATTCCTTCATATGCTGCACCTGTATATATTCCATTAGAAGATGGGCCATTAGTAAGCATCATTACCAAGGTACAAATTATTACAACTCCTGGAATAATGGAGAGACCTAATTCAACTCCTACTTTTCCTCCATCAAGTATTGCCTCAAGAAATCTTTGGAACGTATTCCCTTCCCTTATTTCTCTATATTCAAAGATATCATAGGAAACATCCACTTCTGAGAAAACATATTCTTCAGTACCATAAATCTTTTTTGTATAATTTAGCATTAATCTTACACTTATAATACTTCCTATAAAAGCAGCTATATTTCCTATTATCACTGGAGCTAAAAAGCTTGTACCATTTTTAGCTTGTGCAAGCATAAAAGTTGATACTATTAATCCCATGCCAAAAGATGTTCCTAGATTTGTAATGGCAGGAAGCTGATATTTTTTAAAATATTTTTTAAAGTCATTTTGATATGCTAAAGAAATAATTGCTGGATTATCTGAAAGATATGTTGTAATAATTCCAAGACTAGCCACTCCTGGAAGATTAAATAAAGGTTTAATAATAGGACTTAATATTTTATTAATAATAGAAACAATTCCAAATTCGGACAATATAGCTGAAAAAGCGCTTGCAAGTACGGCAACTCCCATTATAAAAAAAACAGTATTTAAAATTAAATCATGTGCAGTTGCCATCATAGTTTTAAACATATTAGCTGCTCCCATAAAATGTATAAATATGGCAAAAAAGACAACGATACCAATTAACCAAAAAAAAGACTCTTTATTTATGGATTTTACTACATTCTTCTTGTACAATTATATCTTCTCCTTATATTAAATTCTGAAATAAATATTAAATGACATAATTAATAAAAATATGCCATATTTTATCTCACTATGTATATTATAATAATATTAAGAGAAAATTGCACTAGTTAAATTTTTTATGATAGTGTTAAGTAATTGTTGGAAAACAAATAAAAAATAATTTTCAAAATAATATTAGAATAATAACTCCATAATCATATAATGTAATAATTTGTAATTTTAATTTTGCTTTACCTTAATAAACCTAAGTTAATAG